>JAGVMN010000033.1 GCA_020053795.1 Bacteroidia bacterium
AGTAGAAAATTACCACGGTCAATAATTTTGACTTGAACTTTGAGTTTACCATAGAAATAAATGGTGTCCATTTTCTGGTCTCTTTCTATATCGACAATATACTCATGTCTTGGGAACACCTTTTTTAAAGATGATTCGCTATTGGCTGAAGACTTAGGCCCCCCCAGGATGTTACAGTTCCACACAAGGCGGGTTGATTCTGCCGGATTTAAAAGTGAATGGGGAATTAAATATTTAACTCAAGACAGTTATTATAGTGATTTACTGTATTCAGTTTTCAGCACAAGGACCGGCAAATTTGAAGAAAAAAATGTTCTGTTGTTACCTCAGGAATCAGAACGGCTGCATTCGATTTACATAAATAATCAATTTTGAATTATCACAATCAACAAGTGGCAATGAATCGAACTTAATATGGGATGCCTGGTGGAATGGGAGAAAGGTTCCCAATGGCGTATTTTTTAATTTATCTGCTTTAATGAAAAAACACTTGGTCATGAAACGGTCACAGGGATTATTAATGTTTTGGACTAAGTCACCTCGTTCACCCACCCAACTATATCTCCACCACACTCATCAGCGACTCAGCCGTATTCGTCAGCAGTCTTTCTTCGCCATTGATCGCCCAGATTTCGGCTTCGCAAAAAAACAATTTGGAGCCCGCTTTTCTAACGCGGCCCAGTGCCAGTATCTTTCCCTTGGTGGCAGGCAGCAGGTAATTTATCTTTAAATCGGCTGTCACCACGCCCTGTCCTTTACGGCAAAGGGTATAGGCCGAAAAACCCATGACAATATCCGCCACAGTGGCCATCACCCCCCCATGAACAAAGTAGTGCTGCTGCAGGTGTTTTTGTTCTATCAACAACTCGCCTTCCACCCAGCCTGATTCTATTTTTGTGAGATGGAAATCCATCAGTTTCATAAAAAATTGCCGTGTAAGTTTCTCCGCTATATTTTCCCTGAAGGCGGGGTCGGGACTCTCGTATAGGATTTTTTCCATTTTTTACCAGTCGGGGTTTTGTAGTTCGTTCAAGGCAGATTGCAATTCAGACAAGGCATGTTGTTCGCGGTTTTGCCGGGTGATGTCAATTCCGGTTTGATATATCCGGACAGCCTCCTCATTTTCACCGGCCCGTTCCAGCAACTTGCCCAGATGATAGTAGGTGGCTGTGTATTCCGGGCTGTTTTTTGTCAGTTTTTCCAAAGTCTCCCGGGCTTTTTCATCTGCTCCGGCACTCACAAATTCCATGGCCAGAGCATAGTTCAAAAAAGTATCGTCGGGGCTGTTTTTCAAATAGGCTGACAACTGCTCTATTCTCTTTTCACGGCTCATATTTTAAAAACTTTTGTGCTACTTTTGCGGTCAATTAGCGAAAGCCTAATACTAGTTTATGAAGATTTTAGTTTGCATCAGCGTTGTTCCCGATACCACTACAAAAATCACCTTTACCGACGCCAATTCAAAATTCAATACCGCAGGCGTGCAATTCATTGTCAATCCATACGATGAACTGGCCCTCACCAAAGCTCTGGAATTAACGGAGCAATACGGCGGAACTGTTACTGTGATCAACGTGGGAACCGACACAGAACCAGTCATCAGAAAGGCTCTGGCTATAGGAGCTACGGATGCCATAAGGGTGAACGCCGAACCCAAAGATGCCATGTTTGTAGCCGCTCAAATTGCAGCACAGGCGAAAGCCGGAGGCTTTGATCTGGTTTTTACTGGCAGGGAATCTATAGACTACAACGGCGGCATGGTAGCCGGACTGGTGGCAGAAATGTTGGATTGGCCATTGTTGAACGTTGTGACCAAAATTGAAGTAAATGGTAACACCGTTTTGGCAACCAGAGATATAGACGGCGGAAAAGAGGATTTGGAGTGTCAGCTACCTTGTGTGGCAAGTGCCCAAAAAGACCTTTGCGAACCACGGATACCCAATATGAGAGGAATCATGGGAGCGAGAACAAAACCGCTGAATGTTGTGGAGCCTTTTGCCGGATTTGACTTTGCAGATTACCACCTTTACGAGTTGCCACCGGCCAAACAGGGCGTCAGGCTCATAGACCCGGCCAATGCCGGAGAGTTGATTGATTTGTTGCACAACGAGAAAAAAGTAATTTAAAGAAACCAATGTCAGTAATTGTATTTGCGGAACACAACGAAAATATTTTCAAGAAATCAAGTTTTGAGGCCATTTCCTATGGTAAGGACTTAGCCGACAAATTGAACACAAACTGTGTGGCCGTGGCCATCGGGTGTTCTGATACAAATGCTCTTTCCAACCTGGGAAAATATGGAGCATCCAAAGTGTTGAATGCCACAGGAAATACTTTGAAAGTTTTTGAAGCAGCGGCCTTTGCTAAAGCATTTTGCGAAGTAGCTCAAAGCCAATCAGGCAATGTGGTGATCATTTCCAATACCTATAATGGCAAATCTCTCGCTCCAAGAGTGGCAGCCCGTATGAATGCATCTATAGTGAGCGGAATTGTTGCAATGGCGGATACCACTTCCGGATTCTCAGTGAAGAAAAGTTGTTTCTCCAACAAGGCTTTCACTTATGTGCAGATGAAGGAAGCCAATAAAGTGCTGGCTCTGGTTCCAAACTCTTACCCTGCCAAAGAATCGGGAAGTTCGGTTACACCGGAAAACGTGAGTGTTGCTGTAAGCGATGCAGACATAAAAACCATTTCAAAAAGCATTTCTACCGTCAAAGGAAAAGTCCCATTGACCGAGGCAGAAGTAGTTGTTTCAGGAGGTCGGGGAATGAAAGGACCTGAAAACTGGGGTATGATAGAAGAACTGGCAGAATGGCTTGGTGCCGCCACTGCCTGTTCCAAACCTGTTGCCGATATGGATTGGCGACCACACAGCGAACACGTAGGGCAAACGGGCATTACCATAAAACCCAACCTCTACATGGCTATAGGCATTTCCGGAGCCATACAACATTTGGCCGGAGTGGGTTCCAGCAAAGTCATTTGTGTGATAAATAAAGACCCGGAAGCTCCGTTTTTCAAAGCTGCTGATTACGGTATAGTGGGCGATGCTTTTGAAGTGTTGCCGCAATTGATAGAGCGGGCCAAACAACTGAAAGCCTGATCGGCCTGATGGAAAAGGTAAAACTTGAAATAGTCGGTTTGACATCGGGTCATTCTCAAAAGGGGACCTATACGATTCTTTTGGCTGAAGAAGGCAGGGAAACAAAACTGCCCATTGTCATCGGGGCTTTTGAAGCACAGTCCATTGCTATCGTGATGGAAGACATAAAACCACAAAGACCTTTGACCCACGATCTTTTTGTTTCATTGGCCGAAGAATTCAAGATCGTAGTAGTAGAAGTATTAATTGACAATCTTATAGAAGGTGTTTTCTTTGCTAAACTTGTGTGTGAGCAGGACAACAAACACTATCTGATGGACGCCAGGAGTTCAGATGCCATTGCTTTGGCGGTTCGGTTCAAATGCCCCATCTACACCACCCGAAAAATAATGGAAGAAGCCGGCATTGTCATGGAAGATTCGGAAGATGAATCACCGGACAGACCACTGATCGAAGAGCTTGAACCTACCATAGTGCCTGAGAAATCGAACTTCTCAAACCTCGATCTGGAAGAACTGGAACGCATGCTCGATGATGCCATACAGGTAGAAGACTATGATAAAGCAGCTATGATCAGGGATGAGTTGAAGAGGAGGAAGTAGGGTAAGGTTACCTGTCTTGAGTTAAAATATTAGAACTTCTAAATCTGTTAGAGTTATTTTCTCATATTTCACGATCGAAATACAAATTGTGAATTTAAAGTAACAAAAACCAGCTTAATGGCAATTGAATACAATTGTTATTCAGGGCTGGTTCGGAAAAACCGTTAGAGACCAAAATTCCATATCTATATTTAATTTTGCTTTCTTTAATTTGATTAGTCCGGGTTTTTCCAGTACCGACTTCTAATAATAATGGTATTTCACGCGTTTCAATGACAAAGTCAGGGTTTACACTATCTTGTCCTGTTGTAAAAGAGATTACTCCATCAATCAGTATTCGTCTTAGGTACATAACCACTATATCTTCCAACAATTTACTGCGGAACTGATCGGGCAAATCTTGACCATATAAGGTAGATAACAACGCCCTTCTTAAAGATGGAGACATAAAAAAAGCCTTTTTGTTCTTGAGTATTTTAGAATCCAGACCACCGTATGGTGATAATACATTTAATAGTTCTGCCTTAGCCAAAATATCAATCAAATCATTAATGTCTTGTTGCTTAACCCCAATAATTCCTGCTAATTTTTCAGGGTTAATTTCATCAGAACCCGCCAAACGCAAAATGAGTTTTTCGATTTTTGTATGGTCGGAGTAATTTGGATTGAGTTTCGGAATATCTTCCAAAATAACACGCTTGAATAAATCAAGAATGCTATCATTAATTGTGTTTTTATTTTTAAAAAATAGAAAATTGGGAATATTTTGATAACTGATATAGCCTTGCCAAAGCTCCTTTAATTGTAGGGTTTTTATGTCGCCTATTTTATTGAAGTATGAATGAACTGAACTACTAAGCAAGCTTATCTTATTAAAGGCGTTCTCTGCATCCTCACTATAAAACAAGTACTCCTTAAGCTTTGAAGAAAGTCCTTTTTCAGGATAAACCATTCTGCCTTTGTTCTCCATATACGTTTTAGCAGCAACGAACTCAATGAACTTAAACGGATATATCTTTTCAATTCTCATTCTCCGAGCTAAATCAGCAGTTTGATTCAATAGCAATGCGGATGAACCTGTACAGAGTATAAAAGCAGATCGGGCTTCATCGTAGAGGATTTTCAATGTTTTGCTCCAATTATCATCGTCATGAACTTCATCAAATAACAACGCAATTGGTTCGGTCAATTCATTGAATCGTTTTTTCAAAATCACCTTTTGAAATTCTTCTAAAGCCTGATGAAGCCCAATGCCCAAATTCTTTAAGGTGTTTACATTGAAAAAATAAACATATTTAGTGTAATTGAAATGAATATGATTTGCCGTTTGCCAAAGAAGTGTGGTCTTTCCGACTCCTCTCAGTCCCGCCAAACTAACAAAACGAGGCTCTGAACCCTCCTTAAAAAAATCAGCCGCATATTTTTTTAACAGCACATAAACCATTCGCGTTGGGTACCTCAAATTGGTAATGGGATGAGTAAGCCGACTTTCAATAGCAGCTTTGCTTACAATCGTATTGTCCAGATAATATTTTAAACTTTCTTCCATTTTCCTTACTTACCAGTCAATATTTCAAAGCGGTGAATAATTCGTACAAATATGAACGCTGATTTTCAGAATAACACCAAATAAAATTGCCTTATGGCTCTTAAATTTATAGGTAAAGCAATTTTAGGACTTTTAACAGGGTGTATCATCACAAATTGTGATAACATGGATTCCCATTCCTTTTGGGAAAGTTGAAACATAATACCATTAGAGAAAATATTAACCACAAGTTCTTGAGCTAGCTAACATTTGTCGGTCTGTTGTTTAATGCCAATGCAATAAGCCCCGCTGCACATAAAATGGAACCACCTACAAATGGGAACCCAGCCCCAACAAGGTCAGCCCAATCTGCGGACCACAAGAATGGAAAACAAAAAAGCATACCGAAAAGTCCGATGAGGATAAAGCCTGAAGAGAGTGTGTTTACAACCAGCTTAATCGTTTTGTTTGTCATGATAATTATTTGTTAAGTTAAAGCTATTGCAGGTCAGCTATTTTTGCTAACGTCACTGCATTGATTATTGTTGTTATTGTACAAGTATACTTTCAAATAAGGTAAAACATCAATTTCCATCTCCCAACAACACCTTAAAAGCCTCGGCATACTTCAAACCACCCGGCACATAATTCCGGTGATAGGTTCTGGGCGGGCCAAGCAGTGGATACTTGCGACCGGTATTGTGGATATGAAAGGCATCCCTGAAATTTCCCTTTTTTAATTGCGGGCCATAGTTTTTCCTTATCCATAGCACCCCATATTTTAAAGCATTTTTCCCTGTAATATTGTTTACCGTTGTTCGAAGTTCGAAGCATTTGTAACCCATCAGTTGCATGGGGCCCCAGGAACTGGCCAGCTTTTTTAACTGCCCGTTTTTCAGTCCTTTCACATGTCGTGGTAAAATATTGTCATAACGCTCCAACTCGCCCTTTTGCAATTTCTTCAAAGCGTCATAAACCTTTGGTTCGAAGCGGTGAGGTACCAGTTTTCTTCCTGAACATTCCAATGCGATGACTGCCAATACATACTCTGCAGGGATTTCTTGCTTTTTCGAAAGTTCAACAACCTTTTCACCATAGTTGCGATAGGTACGACTGACCGTTGCCTCAAAAGATAAAGCGTTTTGGGTTGAAAAATCAGCCCACTCATATCGCCTCAGCACAAAATAAATGCTGCCAATTAGCAGGCCGACTGAAACGATACCAATGGTTATTTTTTTCAAATACGGGTAGTTTGCAACGGGAAAGATACAGCAGAAATCTGACTATTCCATCAGGCGTCTCAGAATCTTGCCGACGTTTGACTTTGGCAATTCATTCCTGAACACGATGTGCTTGGGTATTTTGTAAGAGGTGAGCTTGTCTTTGCAAAATTCTACAATCTCTTCAGGCGTCAGTGACTGATCCTTTTTTACGATGAAAGCCTTCACTGCCTCGGTGGTTTTTTCGTCGGGGCAACTCTTTACACCCACTTCCAGCACTTTTGGATGACCGGCAATAACGGCTTCGACCTCACTCGGAAATACCTTGAAACCGGACACATTGATCATTTCCTTTTTGCGATCCACAATTTTCACAAAACCGTCTTCGCTCATCATCCCGATATCTCCGGAATAAAAATAACCATCTTTAAAAACTTTTTCAGTTTCGTCAGGTCTTTTCCAGTAGCCCTTCATCACCTGCGGTCCCTTTATCGCAATTTCACCTTGTTCTCCCAAAGGCACTTCTTTGAAGTCGTCATCCATAATTTTAATGTCCGTGCTTGGAACAGGTAATCCGATCCAGCCGATTCTGTGTGAGCCATCCGTAGGGCTGACCACAGCCACCGGCGAGGTTTCGGAAAGTCCGTAACCTTCGAGCAAATCACCACCCGTCATTTCTTTCCATCTTTTGGCAATAGCTTCCTGAACAGCCATACCACCGCCGAGTGATACTTTGAGCTTTGAGAAATCCAAATCCATGAATTGCGGCTGATTCATCATGCCGTTGAATAGCGTGTTGACCCCGGTGAAATAGGAAGGCGGATATTTTTTAAACTCTCCCAAAAAGGCTTTCATGTCGCGGGGATTCGTTATTAAAATATTCTTGGCTCCGATGCTCAGGAAAGTAATGCAGTTGGCCGTCAGAGCAAAAATATGGTACAAGGGCAAGGCAGTAATGATTACTTCCTTACCATCTTCAAACTTATTCCCGATCCAGGCATAAATCATTTCCATGTTGGCACAAATGTTTCGATGAGTCAGTTCAGCTCCTTTAGAAACGCCAGTTGTGCCTCCGGTGTATTGCAGAAAAACAGTATCTGATCCCAGTACTTCGGGACGTACCGGTTTTTTTCCTTTCGATTGACTCAAAACATCTTTGAACATGACAAACTTATCGAGGTGATAATCCGGAACCATCTTTTTGATATACTTCACCACAAAGTTGACGATATGCCCCTTGAAGCCCAGCATATCGCCAATGCGGGCAACAACCACCTTTTCAATTTTTGTTTCATTGATGATCTGTTGCAGATGGGATGCAAAGTTTTCGAGTATCACCAACGCCTTGACGCCAGCATCATTAAATTGATGACGCATTTCCTGTGAGGTGTAAAGTGGATTCGTGTTGACAATGATCAGACCTGCTTTCATAGCCCCGAACATGGCCACCGGAAACTGCAATAAATTGGGCATTTGAATGGCGATGCGGTCTCCCTTTTTCAAACCTAATTTATGCTGAAGATACCAGCCAAAGGCGTCAGACAGTTCATCCAACTCGCCATAAGTGAGCGAGCCGTTCATGTTTACAAAGGCTGTCAAATCCCTGAACTTAACAATACTTTGGTCGAAAAGCTCGAGCAGATTTTTAAAATGGTCTGCATTTATTTCGTGCGGAACATACGAAGGATAACTTTTGTACCAGGGGGCGTCGTTCATAGCAATAATGTTTCGGTAAAATTAAGAAATTCCTGAAAAAGTGTTATTAGAATAGAAAAACAATCATTCTGTGTTAGGATTCAATAGCCATCAAACGCATCCTTGACCCTTTATACATTCCGGACAAATCCTCGAAATCCAGTTCCCATTAAATTGGGGGCAGACCTACTGCTTCCCTGCGTTTGTTGAGGTTAACCGGGTCATCAATTTCCCAAAGCTCCATTTGTTTGGTCTTTTTATTCAATTGATACTGCGTGCCATAAAGTTGGTTTTTCCCTTGTCTCATCAATATCCGGTCTTCCAGATAAGCCAAATGACCAATGTTGGCTTTGCGATTCTCTACTGCCTTCTGCATAATGGGAAAGTACTTTTCCTGAGTCTTTAAATCGGCATGCTGAATGACCAGCCAAAGAGCAGAATTGCCGCTATTGCCAACTTCATTTTGACTCAACTAGCCAAATTGATCTATGATGGAAGAAACCAGAATCAGGTTCATAGAATCGGTGTAAGCCATTGTCCTAAGAATGGACTTAAATGAATCGGATGGTTCTTCGCCATAAGGTCTCCTGACAGCATCGAGCATGTGACGGTATTTTTGGTCCTTCTCTCTGATGGTTGACAGAACCTGGGCCAGACTGTCGTTGTACTTCTCATTTCGAGGGTTGAGTTTCAAAAGAAGTGCGGACCATCTTCTGTCGGATTTCAATGTTTCAAAATGTTTTTCATTGATGATGACAGGGTATTCCAAAAACTTTGTTTTATCCGCCAGACGAAAAAGGTGAAAAAAGGCCGAGTCAATTTGTCCGATGGCCGCATTGGCAATCGCCGCGTTGTATCTGTCATGTGCATAGCCTTTGTCTCCCCATATTTTAAAAGCCGTATGGTATTCTGCGACAGCCTGTTTGAAATCTCCAGTCTCAAAATGTGTTTGGGCAATAGATTTGACCGAATCATACTGCGGATTCTGGCCATAAGCGGTTGAAGCACCAAATAGGACAATTATGATTAAATGTCTCATAACACAAAGCTATGTCAAACGAAACTTATTTCAATCTGGTCACTCCTCTACCTTTTTCGATCTCAATATGAGTCGCAAAGATTGGTCATAGGTAAAATAATTCCAGGCCCAGTTGATAAAAATAAGCATCTTATTTTTGACTCCGATAATGCTGAAGAGATGAACAAACATCCAGACAAACCAGGCCACAAAACCGCCAAATTTAATTCCCCTCAAATCCACCACGGCTTTGTTCCTGCCAATGGTGGCCATTGATCCTTTGTTTCTATAATTAAAAGATTTCAGCGACTTGCCCCGGCTGTGGCGTTTCAGGTTATAGGCCAGGCATTTAGCTTGTTGAATGGCTGTTTGTGCCACCTGTGGATGGCCGTCGGGATAGTCTTCGGTTGACATATAGGCCATATCTCCAAGGGCAAAGACGCCATGCAAGTCTTTTACCACCAGGTATTCATTTACTTCTAACCGACCGCTGCGATGATAACAAATTTCCGGAATGCCTTTAATCCTGTTTGGTTTAATACCTGCGGCCCATATCAGATTTCGGGCCGGCAAGACCGTCTGATCATTCAGGTAAACCTGTTGCCCGTCGAAATCTTTGACAAATGTGTTCAGGAGGACTATGACATCCAAATCTTTTAGGTAACGGGCAGCTTTAGCCGAGGAGCGGGGTGACATAGCCGAAAGAAGTTTTCCGGAGCCCTCTATCAGCACGACCCTCATCAGGTCAAAATTGAGTTCCGGATAATCTTTCGGCAAAACGAATTTCCGCATCTCTGCAATAGCACCGGCCAACTCAACCCCTGTAGGACCACCACCGGCCACCACTATATTCATATAGTTGGATGCATCAATATCGTTATTTGTGGACATGGCTTTTTCGTAATTCTCCAAAACCAGATTTCTTATAGCCAATGCCTCACTGACAGATTTCATTGGCAGGGCGTACCTTTCAATATTCTGCATCCCGTAATAGTTGGTATCTGCACCCAAACTTAATACCAGATAATCATATCTCACATCCCCGATTGAGGTATTGAGAACTTTTTTTCCGATATCCACTTCATAGGCAACGGCCAGTCGGAAATGAAGATTCTCCATTTCCTGAAATACCTTTCTGAAAGGAAAGGCTATGGCACTTGGTTCAAGCCCGGCGGTTGCCACCTGGTAATACAATGGCTGAAACTGGTGAAAGTTGTTTTGGTCTATGAGCAATACCTGATATTCTGTCTTGCTCAAACTCACGGCAAGTTTTAAACCTGCAAAGCCACCCCCAACGATTACCACGCGTTTTTTATTCGTCAACGGCAGACGGTAAATGTCGTTTGAAGATTTCCTGGTTTTATTTGAAACACTCATTCGGGTTTCCTTAATAGGTTCACCTTATCAGATTGAAGGAGGCTGTTGTCATCACGCTGCAAAATTACTTTTGTTTGAGGGGTGAATAGGAACTGTTATTTGTGAAAATTCAAATTCAGACTATTTGTATTTAACCTTTAGGGCAGGCCATCTTTTTAGACGGTTCTTAAACGCTTACCAATAATACTATTCCGTTATATCTCTGGCCTTTACCCAAACAATTTCCCTTTTTTTGAAAAGACCAGTTCACCATCCTCCTTTTGTTTTGCTAATAAAAGGCGTTTGTAAGATAACGCTAACCCTTCAAGAATTTTAGCTCGTAACACTTTTATTTCTTCTGTACTCATGATTTTATGATTTGATTGTAAATCCTCTCATTTTGAATCTGTATTCTATCAGACTTCAGTCCTACTGCAACAAGTTGATATGGTCTTTCCGAATCATCGATTATTATCCAATAGTCACTTATTGGCAAATATAATTTATCACTACTAACCGACTAAAATTTTCAAAATATCGAACTCATTTATCCGGAAGTTTCTTGGAAGTTGCATTATAAGTTCTTAATTTCCTTAACAAGAGACTCAAATTTTACCCTAGGCAGCTTCATTTCTATCAAATTTTCTTTTCTAAGTTTTATCCCTCGTTGCTTGATAAAATAACAATTCTCGCCATCTATGGCATAAGCTAATAAAGTATAAGTATTTCCGAGCGGCAATTGGAGAACATTAATGTGTGGACTTGGTTTGATTTCAAACCTTCCATCACTCATATTTGTTGACCCCAAATAGTAATTATAATCATCCTGTTCGGTGAACAGAAACACCTTCACTTTATGCCAATCAACACTATTTTTTCTACCCACCGCCAACTGAACAGCAATTTCAGTTTCTTGCAGGTCGTTCCTCTTATCATCTCTGCTAATATAGTAGAATCCAAATTGTTTCAAAGTCATTTCGTAACCAATAACTTCTTGTTTGGTCATTTCAAAAACCCCATGTTTTACTTTTTTCTGATTCTTATTGTTAATTGTGTCCCAAAACTCATAATCAACTTCTCGATTCGGAATTCCTGATGTGTCAGATTGGTTCCCGTTATGCGTTTTGTTTTCATAAAAATAAACCGGGGTGGAATATTCCTTGGTCAAACTGTCATAATAAAAGTAGGTACATGCAAATAATTTATCCTTGGGATGAAAACGCAGGATGGTAGTACAATCAGGATTAATTAACAGGGTATGACCATAAGAATCATGTATTTCAATTTGCAATATGTACAACATATTTTGAATGCTTAAATCATCAGGTCCATAACGATTAAGCAATAAATCCCTTTTATCATTTCTAATTGAATATTTCAAATTCACCTTTCCATTGTAAACAGTTCCATCCATGTTTAAGAATGAGTTTTTACAGGTTACTAATTCGGCGTCATTTGGCAGTTCAATAATGCTATCAACGGTTTCAAATAATATTGGTTTATCGGAAAAGGATTCAATCATTGCAAGAATTGAATCCCTTCTTTGCATTTCAACTAACTCCTGACGTTCTTTGTCCTTTTCATTTGTACAGCTTACAAAAGACAGGACTGAAAGTAGAAGAAAAAAAAACCTATTGGTTATCATATTGTTTAAAATTTGATATTCGTTAATTTACAGGTGGAACATTCAGACCCGTAGAGCTATCCAAGGCTGTAGTAGTAGTGGTAGTAGTAGTGGTATTCACTGAAGTTTCTGTATAATTCAAGTTGAAATCATAAGTACCACCAGCTCCCCCGTTATATGCAGCCGAAAGGTTAACATTTACTGTCAATCCTATTGGTGCATAATTTGCCCTCATCTGATTCGCAACCTGATTTATTTGAGCCGCATCCGCTGTATTTCCATTGATATTTAAGACATAATTACCCACTCCAGTAACAGTTGAGGTTCCAGCAGTATTCTTGGTTTGATTGATTGCAATAGTCTGCCCGGGTAACTCAGGGTGCGGCATAGTTGCAACATTAGTCGGGGGCCTAATTATATTAATCGCCGTTACTATCCCTCTCGACCCAAGAGCCGTTCTAAGATTTGCATCAACAAAAGGACTTATCAATGCAACGTTTCGAGCAACTCTAGCACCGATTGCCATATTCCCGATTCTCATTCTAGGATTTGCAGTTTGAACATTCCTTAGAGTAGGTACCGATGGATCGGGTCTTGGCCCTTCGCCAAATGATTCCCATAATATTGGGCGGTATTCACTATAGTAAGGTACCCCACCATTGCTACCCCCACGATGTAAGTTTCTAAACGATTGGCCATTTGGATTTGGTTCCCAAATCCCGTCATTTCCACCTCCACCAGTAATTAGTCTGTTCTCGAGTGTTCCATCCCAACCCATAACAACCCCGGTAGGTATTACAACTCCCCCCGTAGAGGAAAATCTGTTAATTTGTTCAACTCCCGCTGCATTAACCAATTCTATGACCATCACTCCTGCCCTTGCATACATTGTAGAGTTGATGCTCTCTGCACCTTCCAATTCTCTATTTTCGATTACCTTATTCTCCGCATATACATAAGGACTATTCCAAGCAAATTTTGCTGCCAATGGGTCTAAACTTAAGAACCGTCCCTTTCGAGAATCATAACTTCTCAGCAAGTAATCTATACTATTTCCATCGCCTTTGAGTTCATCATTTTTCTCCTGTCCGCCAAGCCCATGTCGGTACCACGCCATCCTCCAAACTCGATCCTTTATTTCCATGCCGAAAGGATCGTAATCCGTTATAGAGACTACTTGAGCCTGATAAAACATCACGTTTTCATTGGTACAAGATTGTATTCTTCTATCTGTAATAACGGCTAACACGTTTCCAAGATGGTTTGAAAGTTCATAACGCTTCATACCTCTGTATTGGTATTTGATGCTTTCTTGTCCATTTCGCTGTATCGAACTCTTTAATCCGATTGTTTCGTGGAAGTTGCATATCACTGAATCAATATTCAAATTGGATAACTTTGGTGCTATCACTATTAATAATAGTATCTCTTATGGTTGTCTGGGGCTTTGTTGTGTCTGGATGCATATTGGCATTTTTAATTATCTCAAAAATATCAAACGGCTTGTCCAAATTAATAGTGCCTTTTTCCGGCTGACCTTTAGGAAATTCCACCAGATATTCTTGCCCTTCCCTTATTTGTAAGGCCTTACTAACAAACCTGACATTTAAATATTTGATCCCATTATAGTAGTATGCATAATAAACCTCCTTATTCCTTACAGGAGCCAGAAAGAAATTGAACTTTCTATATTCTATGACCCTGTAAACTTTGCCAGGAACTGATACGCCACTGTCATGAAAATTGAATTGTCCATGTTGCAAAAAGACGATTCGACTTATATTTGGATCACTTTCAGCATATTTAATCATAAACTTTGTTCCGATTGGAAGAATTTCAAAAGCATCATAACTTGATACATTATATGAAATATAGGATTGGTTCTTTACCTTATACTTAATTTCTAAAGAAATTCCTCGTCTTGGTCGGTTTAATTTTCTTTTTAAAAAACCATAACTTGTGACAGATTGTTCAAGTTTATTCTGCTCATTAAGGTCTTGCCATATGGGTATCGATGCTATTCCAAAAGTCATTACTACAACTATAACTTTCTCTTTCAATTTCATTGCCTTAGTTCGAAGAAATTACTTGCGGATTACTAACATCAATAGCAGTCTTTTTCTCAAAATCCAACTTCCCATTGTTCATATTGAAAAGCTCACCAGTATTTTTATTGTAAACCTTAGTGTGATCTTGAGTCATAAAATAAAAATCCGTATTTCCAAGCTGTTCGGGCTTATACAAATAACCAGTGTTTTGAGGTGACACAACGTCTTGCAAGACCTCAACAACTGTTTCACCTATTGGTTTCTGAAGTGCTGTTGTTAGAAGTTGTTGAGTCTCTTCTATTGGCGGGGCGGCCGCCGCATTGACAATAGTTGAGTTAACTTTGGCCCTTGACAGTTCGTCTTTATCTTTTGATAAATTAGATTGTTTTCTTTCTATTGTCTCAGCCTTGTTCTTGTAGTTCTTCTTCGCTAATGTTCTATCAAGTGAGGCCTGACTGCTCTCAACAGCTTTCTTCGTTTGGTTAACTATTCTTTTTACAATTTTGGCCTTAACTTGTGCAGATTGCACAAAGCGAATAATAGACTTGTTTATTACAAGGCCCGTAATTTTTGATTGCAAATAATCCTTTCCTGCTTCACCCGTACTGCTAAAACCTTCATCTCCAAGGTAAGCTTGTGCTAGGTCATCCCAGTTTTTTGCCAAAAACTTGCCTACCTTTCCATATTTGGCTAACTTGGCGGCTGGTGGAATCCCAACTGCTCCACTAAGTGCTGCAACCGCAACATCACCCCAATTAATTTTGGATAAAGGTTGTCCTGCAATTTTGTTTGAAATCATCTGTCCAGTTATTTCCACTGCAGCACCTATTATAAAACCTAAGACTCCAATATCACCCTTCTGATCTTTAATGATAATAGGGTTATTGAATGTATGAACGTACGGGCTAAAAGACGGCATTTCATCCGCAAGAGGATCAATGCTTAGCCATCTCCCAAGTCTGGAATCATAGATTCGATACTCAGTTGTATAACTATTCCCACTCCCTTTTACCTCATCATCTTTTTCATAGGAACCGAACCCGAAACGGTAGGCTGTAGCTGAGAAAGTTCGTTCGTTAATCAGCATCCCGAACGGGTCATAATCACTGATACTCACTACTTGGGCTTGGTAGTACATCACATTTTCATTCGTGCATGATTGGATTCTCCTATCTGTAATAACTGCCAACACGTTTCCTAAGTGGTTTGAAAGTTCATAACGCTTCATGCCTCTGTATTGGTAATTGATGCTATCCAATGAATAGGTAAAATATGCCACGCTGTCTAATCTAAATGTTGCAAGGTATTAATCAAACTCAATTCATCTATTTCAGTCAGGGTTATTCGGAGATTATTGATGTTGGCAAGTGCCAAGTTTTTATCTAAATTGTAATAATATCTTCCTCCATGGTTAACATACGCGAATAGTTTGTGCTTCTTTAGAGTATCCAAAATAATTCCAGAGCCAAATAAAGGATAATTAAAAGAGTACATATTAGAACCAGTTTTATCTGCTTTATGATAGTACTTGTAACCATTGTCTTCCATCATTAGATACAGATGTACTGTGTCCTGAGAAAAATCTACGTCTCCATTCAAGGCCACTTTGATTGAAACATGCTCATTATGAATTCCGTTATGATGCCCGACATAATATAGACCACTATATTTCAGATTTAGATAATAACTCATCAGGACAGTTGATGTGTATATTTTGGGGAGAATTAAATTATCAGCCTCGTCATAATAGGTTGTATCATCATTGTTCATATGGTCAATAATCATTGTTATCCAATTAACTGAATCTCTCATGCCGTCTCTTGTTTTCAATTTCTCCTTTTTCGTCTTTTTTTCTATAGGTAAGACCCATTTCAATTTTGACGAATCGTAATATCCGTAAAAAGCATTATGAAGTTTTTCTGCGGGGTGAAATCGCAACCTTGGGAAATTGTATTTATCCATGTATATTGGCTCCCCTGTCTTTGATGTAACGCTGTATGCAAACAAATACCTCACCTTTTCTATATCTGATATTTTTTCGGCACTCATCATTTTTAATATGTCCGCATCATTATCAATTCGGCTCAATGAGATTTGAACTACATCATGAAAGGGATTTCCCCGTGCATCAACAAATGAAGATTTAAAAATTTCTAATTCTCCATTATTAGGCAAGTCAATAAACATGTCTTTAGGGTAAAATTCATATTTCAGTTCTTTCTTTGCTGTATCCCAATTCGTCGAATTCAGAATATCTTTATAACTCTCAATGGAGACTCTATCCTCACCATTGATGACATTATTCTTAGGGGACTCCCTGCATTGAATAATGCATAAAGCCATGATTGCAATTATTATTATTATTCTGGCCATAGTCTCAGGTTAATTGCCAGGTGGAGATTGATTTACTCTTGGCGATGAAAAATGGCGATTTTCTATTATTACGTTGCCGTGAAAAGTTGTTATGTGATATCCCATTTCGAAAGTAAAATTATTAAAGTGACAAATCAAACTTATTTGTTCGAAATCCGACCAAAACATTTCATATTACAAACTCTATTTGTTTATGGATCGAAAACTATGGTATAAGTATTCTATAAAGATGTTCGTTATAATGAACATGCCTTACCAAATAATTCCAATAAATAACTGTCTTTTCCTTCTCACTAAAAGCAATACCTTTCGAATAACCATTTTCCATTTATCAGGCATTTGCGGTGCTGGTTTCATCTGAAATTTTTCAAAATGATTCCCTGACTGGGATGTAACTGTAAAGAGTGGTGACCTCGCATCAGAATGAAGGAAGAATTAACTTACCATTGGCCAACTATTTGTCCTTTCGTATCAATTATGTAATTAATTGAGTTCATAGTTACTTTGGCTTGACCATTAAAGAAAGGCAAAGCCCCATCGAATTTAGCTTCTATAATGATCTTCCCCTTTTTATCAATATAACCATACTTGCCACCTGATATTATTTCGTGTTCTCTTTCTTTATCCTTTTTAAATACACATCCTTCAATAAACACAGAGAATCCCTCAATAAATGGATATACGAAATCGAACTGAGGTGCAATAACAATTTTGGTCATATCCGCAAAGCCAAATTTATTTTCATTAATTATTCTAAACAAACCTTCTGAAACTGGGTCTGGACCGTTATCAAAGACATGAACCGAATATATCTTTTCCAAATCTCTGTTAATGCCAATTATGCCCTCATTTCTATCGTAAACAATAGCCGTGTTAATAAAAGTGTCAGTATAGAGTGTCGTGTATTTTCCCAAGGGAACTCTTAATATACCCTTTAAATCTTTGTAACCGCATGAATCTGTTTCAGTACAATATCGAATCAAATATGATTTATTCGGCTTTTGTAAGTTACTACATGTCATCCCCATTAGTAATGTCAGACAAATGAAATAAACAAAAAGCGTGATCAATTTCATGTTCATAATTCTATCTATTTTGATTGTTTATCTTATTGTCCAAAAATTGACTGAAATCAATGTTGCTCCACCCAAATGTGCAGGATCAAAATAATCACCATGCAAAGATGTAGATCCATTATATAGGGTAAAATGGCCCGATGCATCACTCCAGCCTGAAACATTATATTGAATAATTCCAGTTTGCCCAGATAAAGAGGCTTGAATATCTGTTGCCGTCATTGTTGTGGAAACTGTAAACGTCTTATCTGGTGCTCCATACTCTCTATTAAGATAATTACTAAAACTACTAACCCTGTAATAATACCACTTAGAATCTGATCCTGTACCTGCCTGAGCGGGATATGTTTTTTCTGTACTATTAGGCTCAATATCAGCTCCCGATTTATTAAACGCAACACACATGCGGATTGCACATGTATTTTCAAATGCACGAGGATTTGAGTTTCTGTTCTGCAAAACTTTTCCCCCAACACCATTGTATACTTGCTCTGGTGTTTGTGTTGCGGGATAATTGGATGCTAAAACTGAATAAGCAGGGAATGTCTTAAGTGGGGGTGGTAAGGTTCCGGTAGTTGACGGATCAGTACTTGGGATGACAGCCTTTGATACACCACCACGAATATTTGTTGAACCTAAACCATTATCAGCATTTTCTTGGGAATTATCCAATTCATCAACAAGTCCATAATTGTCGGCATCTAAACTTTTATCTTCTTCGTAAGGTCCACCTCCACCTAATAAATCCAAAGTAGATACGGGAGAATTTTTAAAATAGCAGTATGTGCTTTGCCATGCATATTCTTTAACCCTAGGGTCTACACTTAAAAATCGTCCCAATCTTGAATCAAATATTCTTTCTTCAAAAGCAATCGTGTTTCCAGTACCACTTACCTCGTTGACTTGTTCCTTGCCATTGAACCCGAACCTATAATTAATTGCAATCCAAGTTCTCTCCTCAATGCCCATCCCGAACGGGTCGTAATCCGTTATAGAGACTTCTTGTGCCTGATAAAACATCACGTTTTCATTGGTACAAGCTTGTATTCTTCTATCTGTAATAACGGCTAACACGTTTCCAAGATGGTTGCTCAGTTCATAACGCTTCATTCCCCTGTATTGGTATTTGATGCTGTCTTGCCCATTTCGCTGTATCTAACTCTTTTATCCTGTTGTTTCGTGGAAGTTGCACTACTATCTGTTATCACCGTTTATTCCTTTCTCATCGTAGATTGCCTAACAGCACTGATTAATTCATCCCGATCAGTTTTTGACAGATAACAACCTGAACTCTTACGAAAGCCTAATAGAACATACCTACTTGTACTATCTACTGCGTTTAAACTAAAATCAAACCCATATTTATTTAAATCTATAAAGCTAACAGTAATCCCATTTTCTAATCTTTCATATGAGTTGAAAGGATCATCTATTTCAGCGGTAGAAATAAAAATCAGCATATCCCCAATGGTATCTAATTGGTTAAGACATTCACCGTTGTCGGCATACTCACTTATATTTCCTAAATATCCGAAAAAATCTTTGTCTGCCTCTAACACTATTGTATCTCCAACTCTGAAATAAATTTTATTGAGCTCATTACTATCCTTAGGATAATGGATAGAATAGTGCCCTGGTAATTTCAAATCAAGACGCCCAATTGAAAATGTTTTCAAAGCGTAACCTGATTTTTTAACTGGACTATAAGCACATCCAATTATAGTAATAAGAGCAATTAAGGATAATTTATTCACGGGAATCTACTTTAGTGCAGTTAACACAACCTTCTGTCTTAATATATATTTTAACTTTTTCGTCTAATTTTGTTTTTGACGGAACAACTATAGGCGGGGGTGGAGATGGAGTATGCCCATCCAAGCCGCTTTGTGGTGGTGGCGTGTAAATAATTGGTTCTACTGGTCTCTTGTATTCTCCCGTTAAAACATCTGTTTTATTGTTGAATAACTCAAGCCCCAATTCTCTTAATACGCCATTGTATGCTTGTGTTTTCTTATCATCCCCAACTAGCTCTGTTCCATTGTAAATAAAATTTACAAGATCAGAGTATAAACTTGCACTACTGGAAAATATCCCTGGAATTAAACCTTGTTCCGCCGCCTTTTCGACAATGGCTTTCGATTGATTGAAATACGCCTCTTGGTCTAAAGTGAAATTATAGGCTTGAGTCTCAACCAAAAATGATTTAGCAAGTTCACGGTTTGCAAGTGCTGTAGCCTGTCCTGCATTCTCTGCAGGGTTACCCTTTCCTCTCATATTAGCAAGTTTTATGCTTGTCCCTGTTTGAGAGGTTCTAAGGTCGGATAATGTCTTGACCTTTACGGTATTCTTGTAAAAATCTGGCAAATTACTGGCCAATAACTCTGGCACCTTCATATTATTCATGATTTGTTTAGCCGATGGAACATGGGGACCTTGAATTTTAACATTTGCACGAAAAATTCCCGTATTTGTAGGTAAGAATTCCAAACCTTCAAAATCAATTCCATCAATAACTCTATTTTCCGAAAAAGCATAAGGGCTATTCCAAGGGTAAGATGAACTTAATGGATCAATGCTAAAAAATCGTCCACCTCTTACATCAAGAATCCGATATTCAAAAGAATATGTATTTCCACAACCTTTAATATCATCATCTTTCTCTTGTCCCTGAAACCCGAAACGGTAGGCTGTGGCTGAGAAAGTTCGTTCGTTAATCAGCATCCCGAAAGGGTCGTAATCCGTTATAGAGACTACTTGTGCCTGATAAAACATCACGTTTTCATTCGTACAA
>JAGVMN010000068.1 GCA_020053795.1 Bacteroidia bacterium
TAAACCACATGCTCCTCCGCTTGTGCGGGCCCCCGTCAATTCCTTTGAGTTTCAACCTTGCGATCGTACTCCCCAGGTGGATTACTTAACGCTTTCGCTTAGCCGCTGACAGTATATCGCCAACAGCGAGTAATCATCGTTTAGGGCGTGGACTACCAGGGTATCTAATCCTGTTCGCTCCCCACGCTTTCGTGCCTCAGCGTCAGTGTCGGCTTAGTGGACTGCCTTCGCAATTGGTGTTCTGTGTCATATCTAAGCATTTCACCGCTACATGACACATTCCATCCACCTCAACCGAACTCAAGGATACCAGTTTCAAAGGCAATTTTACGGTTGAGCCGCAAGATTTCACCTCTGACTTAATGCCCCGCCTACGCACCCTTTAAACCCAATGAATCCGGACAACGCTTGGATCCTCCGTATTACCGCGGCTGCTGGCACGGAGTTAGCCGATCCTTATTCCTACAGTACCGTCAGCCCCCGACACGTCGAGGGGTTTCTTCCCGTAGAAAAGCAGTTTACAACCCATAGGGCCGTCTTCCTGCACGCGGCATGGCTGGGTCAGACTTGCGTCCATTGCCCAATATTCCCTACTGCTGCCTCCCGTAGGAGTCTGGTCCGTGTCTCAGTACCAGTGTGGGGGATCATCCTCTCAGACCCCCTACCCATCGTTGCCTTGGTGAGCCATTACCTCACCAACTAGCTAATGGGCCGCATGCTCATCCCCGACCGCCGGAACTTTGGTTATAAAATGATGCCATTTCATAACTTTATGGGGTATTAATCCGAGTTTCCCCGGGCTATTCCCCTGTCAGGGGCAGATTGCATACGTGTTACGCACCCGTTCGCCGGTTTCCATCATCCGAAGACAACTTCTCCCTCGACTTGCATGTATTAGGCCTGCCGCTAGCGTTCATCCTGAGCCAGGATCAAACTCTTCGTAGTAAAGATGTTTGAGTGTCTCAGAATTCAAATTTGTCTCAAAAAATAATTTTTGAGGGCTCGCTATTTCATCAATACTTCAAAGAACTTAATTTATCTCGATTTGAGTAATAAATTTCGATTTTTTAAGGGCTGCAAAATTAGTTCTGTTTTTTCGATTTGCAAGAACTTTTTTTGTCTCTTTTCAACACTTGTTAAACAGTGGGAGAAGTCTTTATTATACAGCCTTTTTCTGAACGCGGGTGCAAAAGTAGTTTTTATAATTTGATATTCAAAGGCCTCACTATCTTTTTTAGTAAGTGCCTGATTTTAAGCATGTATATTCTGTGATTAATGTGTTTAGCCATACTGTTTTAATCTGAAGTAGATGAAATTAAATTTTCGGTTCCTATGTTTTTGAGTTAATAGGTTTTGGATTTTTGCAAAGTATATTTCTGAGTTGGCATAAGATTTAACGGTAGAGAAGTGTTTCAGGATTGTAACTGAATTGTATTTTAACAGATAATATTTCAGCTATGGTGTTGCAAAAGAGAATCTGCTAACCGGTACCTTGTTGCTCGATTGGATATCCTAACAATATTGTTAATCTTAATGTCGGGAATCATTAATTTTGGTGGTTGATTAAAAACTGAAAATTGCATATTTTACTCACTGGAGCCAATGGCTATATCGGAATGAGGTTGTTGCCCGTGTTGGTGGAAGCCGGGCATAAAGTCACCTGCGTTGTCAGAGACCGAAATCGTTTTCAACCATCACCTGATTTGCTTGACAAAATTGATGTCATTGTATTTGATTTTCTTCACCCTGAAAATGCGGTTCAGAATTTCAATAAAATACAGTTTGACGTGGCCTATTATCTCATTCATTCTCTGGGCGATACCTCTACTACTCTGAAGGAACATGAAATAAGGGCGGCGGGTTGCTTTGTGCTTGTGGCAATGCTTACTCAGGTTAAGCAAATTGTTTATTTAAGCGGAATCAGCAATGAAAAAAATCTTTCAAAACATTTGCTTGCCCGCAAAGATGTAAAAGAGGTGTTTATACGATCAGGTATGGCTTACACCATTTTTGAAGCGGGCATTATTGTAGGTTCGGGCAGTATATCTTTTGAAATCATCCGCGACCTTACGGAAAAATTGCCATTAATGATCGTTCCCAGTTGGTTAAATTCCAACTGCCAGCCAATCGCTATACGAAATGTCATTAACTATTTGTACAAGTGCTTGTTGAATGAAAAAACTTTTTTCAGAACCTTTGAAATTGGCGGTCCGGATGTGCTGACTTACAAGCAGATGATCTTAGGATTTGCCACGGTTCGCGGCTATAAACGCTATATTATTTCGTTACCCGCTCCTATCCCAGGTCCTTCAGCTATTTGGTTATATCTGACTACTTCTGCAAATTTCACCATTGCACAACAACTTGTGCAAAGCATGAAACACGATGTAGTTTGCAAAGAGCATACTATCTATAAAATCATTCCTGAGGTTTTGATTTCGTACCGCGAAGCCATAGAAATGGCTTTCCTGAAAATCGAACAAAACATGGTACTTTCGAGTTGGAAAGATGCGGCATCGAGCAGTCTCAGCCGATTAGATGTCAATCAATATATAGAAGTACCTGTTAACGGTTGCTTTAAAGATCGCAGATGGACAGAGATTGATAAAAACAAGATAGAAGAGGTGGCAACTCGTTTTTTCGGAATAGGTGGGAATCAGGGATGGTATTATGCCGATAATCTCTGGCGACTTAGGGGCTTTTTGGATAAGTTAGTTGGTGGGGTTGGGCTGAAAAGGGGCAGAAGAAGTGATGTTGACATTCAGACCGGTGATGCCCTTGATTTTTGGAGAGTCCTTTTGGCAGATCGAAAAAAATACCGCTTGCTTTTGTTCGCCGAAATGAAAATGCCCGGTGAGGCATGGCTTGAGTTTTCGATTGTTCAAAACGAAAACCGCTGTTTGTTGAAACAAACTGCCACTTTTAGACCAAAGGGAATATTAGGACGCAATTATTGGTATTTCATGCTTCCATTTCATTACTTCATTTTCAGAAATATATTGAAACATATTGCCGGGAAGAAGTAAGGTTTTAATGAGCAAATTAAAATGAAGTTTCAATCACAGCCCCTTTTCATCTCCCTCAATTTAGTCGTAATTCGTATCTTGAAAGGGTTGTCGGGATAACTGTACACAGATACAAACTTCTCCAATTTAAAACAATTTAATGTTCCATGTTTTTTACAAGGTCTTTTCAAATGGCTGTTTAACGATATTATCAAAGCCCACATGTATTAAAAAATAAATCCGCTTTTACATATTATTTTTAAAGATGAGTAAACTTTTAACCGGCATTGGTTTCTCTCAACCCATCTCAATGAAGAAATTAGCCAAAAATCCATATCATTTTTAATGAAAATAAATAACATCTTCCAATCAGACCGGTCGTTCTCCAGAAATTCGGTGGAGGCAGAAATACATTAAAATGACAGAATTAAACTCAGACCCTGATACCATCGAGTTTTTCCTGATCTTGCCAAGCCTGAACACACTATCTTTTTTATTTGAAACTTGCGGCAGGTGCTTGAAGACAAAAGTAATTGCTTCTTTGCGTTTGAGGGTTTGAATGATAGGCAGCTAATGGTATTCATTGGATTTTATTTCCAGACTTATAAGTGGTTGTTTAAAAATTAGTCGAGTGAATTGTTATGAGTTGAATGCGGAGGAATATAAAAGGAACGCATTGCTTTAAAAAACGAAAACAGGCTGTCAATGGCGAATGTTGCCAAAAGACTTTCCAAAATGGCAGTTGGTTTATTACTATTTCAGGAAGTGGGAAGCCGAAGGGGTTATAGAAGATATA
>JAGVMN010000049.1 GCA_020053795.1 Bacteroidia bacterium
AAAGCAACGGATACGAATCTTTGCATACCACAGTAATGGGTCCGGGTGGAAAATGGGTGGAGGTACAAATCAGAACCAGACGAATGGATGAAATCGCCGAGCGGGGATATGCAGCCCATTGGAAATATAAAGAATCTACAACAGAAGCCAGTCAACTCGATTCGTGGCTGGGTAAGATTCGCGAAATACTTGAGAATCCGCAAGACAGTGCTCTGGATTTTCTCGATGATTTTAAAATGAGCCTTTATGCCGAGGAAGTGTTTGTCTTCACTCCAAAAGGAGAACTGCGGAAGATGCCGTTGCAGGCGACAATTCTTGACTTTGCCTTTGATATTCACTCCGAAGTTGGAGCCAGTTGCATTGGAGCAAAAGTGAACAACAAGCTGGTGCCAATAAGCCATGTTTTGATGAATGGAGATCAGGTAGAAATCATTACATCTTCCAAACAGAAGCCGAACAGAGGCTGGCTGGATTTTGTTGTAACGGCAAAGGCAAAAGGCAAAATAAAGCAGCTTCTCAAGGAAGAGAAACGGAAAAAATCAGAAGAAGGTAAAGAGATTCTTCAAAGGAAATTCAGAAACGCTAAAATTGAATTGAGCAAAGAAAATATAAAAATACTTTGTTCGGAATTAAAGATTAAAAGCGAATCAGACCTCTATTATATCGTTGCCACTTCATCCATTGATTTGGGACACGTTCGCCTGAATGCTTTGATCAAAAACTACAAAGCACCAAAGGAACTTATCAAAGGGAAAACGGGAAAAAAAGAAGAAAAAGTGCCGGATGACGTATTGGTTATTGGTGAGTCGGATGATGGATTTGAATATTCGTTTGCCCGATGTTGTTCACCTATCCCGGGTGATGACGTAGTTGGGTTTATAACTATTGGTGAAGGGATCAAAATACATCGGGTAAATTGTAAAAATGCCATTAACCTCATGAGTAATTATGGTTATCGAATTATAAAGGCCAGATGGGCGAGTCAACCCATCATTGATGATTATCCTTTTGAAGCCAGTATCGAGATAGCAGGTATAGACAGTATTGGTTTGGTCAGCAAAATAACCGATATTGTTTCAAAGGAATTGAATATCAATATGAAATCCATTAGTTTTGGATCACTTGACGGCACTTTCACAGGCAGCATGGTGCTTTATATAGAAGGGACAAGTCACCTGGAAGAATTAATGAAGAAGATCGGTGCTATCGATAAATTTATCAACGTAAGACGCATAGATGTTCCACAATAGGATGTCATAACAAAAGAAACCATAAATTTGCTCTGTATTTAAAAACGTTTGGATGCCAGTTACGGAAACTTCGAGCCTAAGAGAAAGCGTCAAGGAAATTTTTACCAATTATCTGGAAAAGAAGGGGCAACGCAAAACCCCGGAACGCTATGCCATTCTTGATGAAATTTACAGCAAGAAATCGCACTTCGATGTAGATACACTTTATGTGCAAATGAAGAATCGCAATTATCAGGTAAGCAGGGCCACAGTTTATAATACCCTCGACCTCTTATTGGAATGTGGTTTGGTGGTGAAACACCAGTTTGGTCAGAACATGTCTCAGTTTGAGCAGGCACATGGATACCGTCAGCATGACCACATGATATGCACAGTTTGCAGTAAAGTTACCGAATTCTGCGATCCCCGCCTTCAACAAACGCGTGAGATGATGGGGGATATGCTGAATATGACGGTAACACATCATTCACTCAATCTTTTTGGTATTCCAAAAATTGACAAGAACGGCCTTTGCCTCAATTGTCACAATGAAGTTTCTATAGAACAATGATCTTAGGGAAAAATTAATGGTTGATGTAATACTAGGATTGCAGTGGGGGGATGAAGGCAAAGGCAAAATTGCTGATTTTTTATCGCCATCTTATGACGTGGTTGCCCGTTTTCAGGGAGGTCCAAATGCGGGACATTCATTGGAGATGAATGGCATTAAGCATGTTCTGAATACAATTCCAAGTGGTATCTTTCATCCCGAATGCATCAATCTGATTGGAAATGGTGTAGTGATTGACCCGGTGCGGTTGAGAGAAGAAATAATGAGAACTGAAACTGCCGGAGCCTCAGTCAGGGAAAATCTTCATATTTCCAGAAAAGCCCATTTGATACTTCCCTGTCATAAATTACTGGATGCGGCATCGGAAGCGGCAAGAGGTGAAAATAAAATAGGCTCTACTTTGAGAGGGATTGCACCCACCTATAGAGACAAATCCGGACGTTCAGGAATCAGAATTGGCGACATTTTTCTGAATGATTTTGAAAGAAAATATAAGGAAACCCACTTTCGCAGCATGGCGTTGGTTCAGCAATATTTATATACCGATTTCGACCTAAACCAACTTGAAGAAGAATTCTTCACGGCAGTTGAATATTTGCGGGAATTTAAATTTGTGGAAAGCGAATATTTTATAAATAATTTGATTGGTCAGGGAAAAAGGGTTTTGGCCGAAGGGGCACAAGGTTCAATGCTGGATATTGATTTCGGGTCTTATCCATTTGTTACCTCTTCTAACACCATCAGTGGCGGGGTTTGCACCGGACTAGGTATCGCACCGAAAAAAATCAATAAGGTCAAAGGTATTTTCAAAGCATATTGCACCAGAGTTGGTGGTGGTCCTTTCCCTACAGAATTGAATGACAAAACCGGCGAGTTATTGAGAAAGATAGGAAACGAATACGGGGCTACTACCGGCAGACCGCGTCGTACAGGTTGGATAGATTTAGTGTCTTTGAAGTATGCCATCATGCTCAACGGTGTGGACGAACTCATCATGATGAAAAGTGATGTGCTGAGTGGATTTGAGGAGGTTTTGGCAGCCACCGCCTACAAAGTGGATGGTGTTAGAACCACGCAGATACCTTTTGAAGTTTGTGAAGCCATCATAGAACCGGTTTACGAATCACACAAAGGTTGGTCTGAAGATTTGACCGGAATCAGGGATTTTAAGAATTTGCCAAAATCATTTAAAAACTATATTGAATTTGTGAACCAGTCGCTTGAAGCTAAGATTTGCCTACTCTCTGTTGGGCCGGACAGGGAACAGACGATTGTGATGGCATAGAGTTTATTGTTTCAAAATGTCGGGTGTTTCGCTACCAACGGCTAAAAAAATGATTAATGCCAGTGGTGGCAAATGTGCAACAAACAGCCAGGGGTAGAGCGTGTCAATCAGCATGGATACTAAAAGCAGTTCAAGATAGGATTCAGGTTGAGGTTCTGATCAAAAAATCCGGAAAGTAGCCCCACCAACCTATAAAAAAGGGCGTTTTTTCAATTGATCAAGCAACAGGTTTCTGTTTCCCTGTTTGTGCTTTCTGTTTCAGAACTCGATATCGTATGTTTTGTGAATTATCCTCAAATTAAGACCTGTTTTGTACTGTATTATAAAAGTGAGGGAAACAGGCGAAATTTTCAATCTATAAAGGAACAGGCTGTATCATTTCGATATAATTTTAAATTCTGTTCTCCTGTTTTTGGCCTTTCCTGATTCAGAAACGTTTTCGGTTACTGGTTCCGATTCACCATATCCTTTGTATGTCATACGGGTTTTATCAATGCCTTTGGCAACCAGATAATCAAACACCGAACGTGCACGATTTTCAGATAATTTCTGATTATCGGCAATATCTCCCGAATTATCCGTATGACCGCCGATTTCAATAAAAAGTTCAGCGTTGTACTTTAAAAATTCTACCAGCTTTGAAAGTTCGGCAATGCTTTCCGGTTTCAGATCAAACTTGTTGACATCAAAGAAAATGTTCCGGGAAATAATCTTTTCGCCTGTTGCTATAAGATTTAAGCCAATGTCCATAAGAAACGGTTCATCACTAGTGGTTTCTTTAAGAAAGAATGATTCCGAATGAAACAGATAGCCTTTGCAACTCACATTCAGCACATAATCAACACCACTTTGCAATGTGGCGATAAAACCGCCGCTCATACTGTTCGAATTGGTCGCCAAAATGATTTGCCCGCTTACCGGGTCTAAAAGTTGTATTCTGGCAGCGAGTTTTACTTTTGTTTTAGCATCATATACGGTTCCTTTTAGATAACTTACCGATTTTGGTTTGGCACCATCGTAGAGGTCGAAACTGTAAATATCCATTCCACCGAAACCATCAATGAGACCATTAGAAGAATAGTAGGCTTTTTCGCCCGTTCGATTCACTATCATATTCCATTCTTCCCCGGCTGTATTAATTGGGTATCCTATATTCACCGGCTTTGACCATTTGTTGATTCCTGTGAGACGTGAATAAAAAATATCTGATTTGCCCATTCCTGGATGCCCCGATGATGTAAAGTATAATGTAATTCCATCGGGGTGTATAAAGGGGAATTGCTCATCTTCGATAGTATTGATCTCTGAACCGAGATTTAAAGGGGTTGTCCATCCCATTTCGCCAAAAGTGCTTTTGTAAATATCCGAACCACCGTAACCCCCCGGCCGATTGCTTACGAAATAAAGCGTTTTGCCATCGGAGGTAAGAGAAGGTTGGGTTTCCCACTCACTACTGTTTACAGCTTTTCCAAGGTTGAAGGGATTTTGCCACGCATCTCCATTTAGTTTACTTACCCAAATATCACAACTACCAACCCCTCCGGGTCTCGAGCAGCTGGTGAAAAACAAATATTGACCATCGGCAGATACCGTAAAAGCAGCCTCATTTTCTGGTGTATTAATGGGGCCACCGATATTTTGGGCCACTTCCCAAAGTCCTTGTTTTTTATCGGCACGAAAGAGATCTTCATTTTGCATGTAAACATGGAGGCTGCCGTCCCGACGCGTAAAATAAAGTGTTTGTTCATCAATGGTCAGCCCTGGGAAATATTCTTCCCATGCCGAGTTTATTTTATCGCCAAGGTTCACCGGATTGAACGGGACCGGATTATTAATCGCCGTGAGGGCGAAACTGGCATTGGCAAAAAGCTTATCAACGTCGGTCATTATTTGCCGGTTTTGCCCCTGCATTTCTTTAACGGGTTTCAATATTTCAAGGCAATCGTTATAAACTCTTTTATCGAAATAGATTTGAGCCAGGTCAATTCTGGCATAAATCCTCAGGGGGTCAAGTTCGATTGCCTTTGAATAAGCCACGATTGCCTTGTCAAACATCTTTTGCTCTTGATATATTTTGCCCAACATTTCATAGGCTTCGGTGAATTTTGAATTGATTTTAATCGCTTTCAAAGCATACTCCTCTGCCTTCTTGTATTCCGTCAGGTCAAAGGCATGAAAACTTTTGGTCAAAGACTCTTCTGCCTTTTTATTCGGTTTGCCGGGCATATTTTGCGAACCCGCACATCCTCCCAAAAGTAAAAATAACGCCAGGTTCAGTATATTTTTCAGTTCTTTCAATCTATCTTCATTTCATTTGACTCTCAACCACATTCAGATTGGAGATTTTGCCATAGTCAATATCAAAAATCATCCAGGTACGCAGGGTTTGAACCCCATGAATGCCGGCCGCACCGGGGTTCATGTGCAGCATATTGTTTAACGTTTTATCCCTAACCACTTTGAGTATGTGAGAATGTCCACTGATAAATAACGCCGGTTTCAATTTTTGCAGTGTTTGTTTTATTCCGGGGGCATATCTGCCAGGGTAGCCTCCAATGTGGGTGATGAATACCGACACTCCCTCACAAGTAAAAAAAGCGTTTTTCTCGTAAACCATTCTGATGGTTTGATCGTCAATATTTCCATAAACACCACGTACGGCTTTCCCTGTTTTTATCAATTGATCAGAAACTTCAATGCTCCCCCAATCGCCGGCATGCCAGATTTCATCTGCAAGGTTGGCATAGTGTACGATTACTTCGTCAAGCATTCCGTGGGTGTCTGAAATAAGAAGTATTTTTTTCAAGAACTATCCTGTGTTCTAATAATTTACAATTATGAGATTTCGTCCATTGCCATGGTTTTATCAATAGCCACGAAATGAATGGATAATTATTTAAAAGGGCAGATCGTCCTGAAAATCCTGTGATTCCTCAACGGTGGGAACATCTTGTGAAAATCCGTTATCTTCTGTATTCGCAGCGTTGTTATTATTGCCCGATGTTGCAGAAGAACTCTCAATACGCCATGCCGTCAGGTCAGTGTACCATTTGTTTTGAAATTCTCTAGACTCTGCGTTGAAAGAAACTTTTACCATTTGTCCTTCACTATATTTAGAAAGATCGTTCAGTTTTTCGTTCCAGCATGTTATACATACTTTCTTTGGATAGGTTTCTTGAGTTTCTATTACGAAGCTCTGTTTTTTCCATTCACCACGGGCACTTGTGCCACCCATTACATCCAATAGTTTTACAATTTTTCCTGTTATTTCTAAGCTCATGACTTTTTTGCCAAAGGTATTGAGTGGAAATTAATTATTCAACAAGGATTTAAAAAAACCATTCGGTATCATCCAAAGAATATGTTCATTTAGCCATTTCAGTTTCCCAGCCATCATATTCGCCGCCCAGACGAAAGGCCTGTTTCCTGAGTTCTAATGTTATCTCAGTAATGGTTTGAAGTTCAATTTTATCAATTCTTGAAATATGGATTTGATATGGCAGGCGGCTTTCGGAAACCCTTTGAATGTTCTCTATATTGAAACCTTTATTAGAGGCAATTTGAATAAATTCCAATCTGCTTTTTTCTGTCGGAAAGTAAATCCAATGATTAACTTTTCTCGCTTTGTTAACAGAGTCACCTTTTTGCTCGAATTCGGCCACTTGTTTGCGGTTGGTCAGATAAAGAAGTATTGGTTTATTGGGATAAAGAAATTCAGTATAGGAAACCCATGATGGTTCGTGATTGATGCTGAGATGAAATTCGTATTTCGGGAAGTTGCGTTTATAGCATTCAGCAATTTGAAAGGATAGTCCCAAAGTGTCTGACACATAATAGTAGTCGAGTCTTTTACATTGATAAGTAAAAATACCGGCTAATGCTTTACCTTTTACTTTGTTTATTACCGATCCTATAGAATCAGAAATTCTGTATAAATTCTCAAACTCATCTGTTTGAGGTAAGCCCTCTTCAGTGCATTTGTTGAATTTAACACCTGTAATAATGATAAAAGGCATTGAATCAAGAGGTGCCTTTTCTATAAGCGAAAGATCAACGACAATTGAACCGGGTCCCAGATCATATTTCTGTAGATAGACGTCCCAATCTTGTGTCTGAGCTTTCAAAACCATTAAGGTGGCACAGAAACCAATACAATATTTCCTGATGATTTTCATGGATCAAAGATATATGGAACCAGCTTAAATGAAAATTTAAAATATTCGGTAGAAATGCTAACCAAGGACATGGCAAGGAACCATTTATGTTAAATAAAAACTGGATCGGGCTGTTTTTACTGTGGGCATTTATTTTGCCGCGATGACAAATTCCTTTTTTTTTTAAAAAAAGCGAAAAAAAATGGTTCACTTTAACAGACCTGGAATTTATCTGATCAAATGAACCGGTCCATCCAGCTTGTAAGTCCTATTGTCTATACCACTGGCACGAATGGTAAATAAGTAAGTGCCATCGGCGACCGGATGTCCATTATACGTTCCATTCCAACCCTGTTCCATGTCATTTGTTGCAAAAAGCAATTCACCCCAGCGATTATAAATTTTAAAATCGAAGTCACGGAAATCCACATCAGGATTGGCGGTTACAAATAGAGTTACAGGTCTGAAAACTTCGTTTAGGAGGTTTCCGTTTGGCGTAAATGCGTTGGGGATAAACACCTTTGAAGAACCGGCAAGACAGATCTTATTGGAATAACTGGTGTCGGCACTATTCCCTGAAATGGCAGTAACACGATAGCAGTACTTACCTTTTATGTCATAGTGAATTTCTTTGTCAATAAATCCTGTGTCAAGCATATTGGCGGTGTTTAGTGTCACGAACCCACTTGGTTTTTCTATTTGAAGCTGATATTCCTTCACGCCACTTTCCCATTGTAAATAGCCATTCCATGATAAAAAACTCTGATCATTGGAATATATCCCGTCAAGAAGCAAGGATGTTCCTTGTCTTCCAATCGGGGTTTCGTATCCACACAAATCAACTTCGCGGATAGTATAGATATAGCTTTCAGCATTTACATTTACATCCTTGTCAATAAACACATCGTTGGTCAGACTGTATATCTCGTTGCCATAAGCACCGTTCCGATATTTAAACAATTTGAATTTCGAAAAATTTTCGTTGACTGATCGTTTTAATTTAACAACCACATTGTTGCCTTCAACACTTACATTTTCGATATTGGCCGGTTGTTTGTTGAGTTTATAAAAGACCGGAAGTTGGATGCTATTGCTTTGGCTTCTGACCATCTTTACAGGGTTTATCGCTTCAATATAGTATTCGTAGTAGAAGTCACACAACGGAGAATCAGTATATGCAGTTTGGTGAGCAGGTAAATCGGCAATTTTCACATATTTACCTAAACCTTTTCTGCGGAAGAGTTCATAAGTATGTGCATTATCCCAGCCCTTATACCCACTCCAGTTGAGTTTAATTTTAAAGGGTTCTGAGTTGTCGGCATTGAGGATTACCTGACAATGTTCCCTGCCTTCTCCTCCATTAAAACCGCAAAGGTCTTGTATATTCATGTAGTAACAGTAGGCCTGTTGATTTCCTTTGAATGTTTCAAAATACACTGTATCCGACATGTTTGCAGAAGAATAAACAGGTGTTGTGACACCTGCTTTGTATAAGTTCATACGGGCAAAACGCGGGTAGTTGAGGTTTTCGAATACAACTTTTACAGTACTGTTATCAATAACTGTGACATAAGAAATCTGAGGCTTGGGAATTTTTAATGGATCCGAAATGTCTATACTTAGTGTAAACGAATCACGGCAACCAATTCGATCCTCTACCATTAGTGTCAAATATTTCCTGCCGGGTAGTTTGAAAGTCAGATCCCATTGATCGCCTTGGGAATAGTTGGTTTCTGCATCGTCTTTAGAAATCCAGTTGAAGGAAGCGATACCGGTATCACTTGTTACGGAGGCTTTGTAGGTATTGGTTTCCCCCAAACAACTTTCAGTTGTTGTTATGATGTTTGCCTCCGGCCTGCTTTTAACCTTAATGTCTGAGAAAGAACTGTCGGAACATCCAAATCCGTTAAACGCAACAAAGATAAGATTATAAAGACCGGGAACCGGCAGGTAACTGCTGCCAAAGGTTTTCGTCCCAATTTCCTGACCATTCAGTAACCATTTCTGACTAACCAGATCGGCTCCGAAACCGTTGAACACAGTTGTGAAGGGGGCACAACCTATTACAGCATCTAATTTACTATCAACAGAAGGTTTTCGTTTGACCGTAATTGTATCCAGTGAAGTAAAAATGGCGGCACAACCCAATGAGTCTTTGACAAAAACAGTTGGCAGAAAGGTTTGAATTCCAGTATAATTTGTCACAATGTATTTGTGAAATAAACCCACGGCTGTGTCCAGGCTACTGCCGTCATTGAAATTCATGAAATAACTTTGAACATCCTGGCTTTCATTAATAAATTCAACCATCAATGGCTCACATCCTTTGTTGTTCTTCAGCCTGAACATAGGAACGGGTCCAAGAACTTTAACGGAACCCGGCAAGATGACCGTATCGGAACATCCTTCGTTGCTGTTCGCTACCAAAGTGATGTCAAAGCCATTTTTCCAACCACTGTTTTGCAAATAGATATTAGCCACAAATGAGTCTGTGGTTTTAACAATGGTTCCTTCTCCGAAATCCCAGATCAACGTATCGGCGTTAATAGATTTTGATAAAAACTGGGCATAAGCCGGAGCACAGGAAAGCATTGAATCTTGAGGAACAGGTCTTGATACCACTTCGATAACCTCTATTTTTTGTCGAACCGTATCGAAACACTGACCGTATTTCGATGCTACCAGTTCTATTTCGAAATTTCCGGCTTTTTTAAATTTCAGAACGGCGTCTTGTTCAATGAAACTGATTTCTGTAGCAAACCCTGCAGTTGTTTGCCAATCATATTTTGAGGGTTTAAAGCTGCTTTGGTTTTTTACAAGGACACTTGCACCGGTGCAAATTCTATTATCTTGCAGTTCAAAAGCGGCCAAAACACCGGCGTTTATTTCATCGCTGACGGCGGAATAAGTACAACCGGCAGAATTGGTAATGTCCAAATGAATTTGAAAGGTACCTTTCTCGGTGAAAATGACCTCAATTTCTGAGGAAGAATTTTTGCTGATAACAAACCCTTTTCCCCCTGTAATATACCAATAGTATTGGTAAAAAGTGCTATCAAATCCTGCATGGTAATCATATTCTATATTCGGCTTAGCCTTAATCCGAAAAGGCAGACATCCATTACTCGAATCTAACAGAATGCCCGCTTTAACACCGTTGATGGCCAGATAATTTACGATCGTCACTGAATCCTCACAACGTCCGTGTATGTCATGCTCATATTTCAAATCATAGTATCCTGGTTCGGAGAATTCGATGTTAAACGTGGTTGAGTCATCTTTTTCATATTTCTCGAGTCCCTTTGAATGCGTGATATCCCAATTGTAACTAAACTCGGCCTTGCTAGGCAGAGATTGACCTAAAAAGTTGATAGAAGAATTCTGACATATAATGGTGTCTGATACTTTAAACCTCAGTACCGGATCAACAATTTCTACAATATTTTTTTTCAGAACGGAGTCACTACAGCCAATTTTGTTGCCAATAAAAAGTATGACATCATAAAATCCGGTGTCGTAATACGTTTGATACCCGGTGATGTCATTGCTCACGTCTTTAATTCTTTTTCCATCCTTATCCATATAGACCCAATAAAGGGTGTCTTTGGAAATAAAAGAACTTTTCTTGGTAATGTTGTGGAAGATTACTTCTTCTCCAACGCAAAAAACACTTGGCCATGAATAGAAATCTGCACGCATACTGTCCAGATTTATAAAGCTGTGTTTCAACAACGTGTCGGCACAACCCGACGAATGTTTGGCAATAAGTTCTACATTAAAGGTTCCCCAATTGTCAAAATAAATAGAGTCATTTATTCTATTGGATGTTTGTACTAATTTGATTGACATGTCATAGTATTTCCATGTATAATCAAAAGTGCCACTTTCTGAGCTTTTAGACAGATTCTCGAAATGCACGGTATGCGGTATTTTGCAGTGGAAATTGTCAGTTGAAATAAAATCAGCAGTGACGCTTTTAACCTTAAAAGCTTTTGGAATGAACTTCTCTGTATAGCACTTATTATTAACATAAGTAACCAGTAAGTCGTATGTTCCAATAGTGTCAAAGCGAACCCTAATTTCATTTGAAGAGATGGTTCTGATTTCAGAGGCCCCGGGAATCACCCAACTGTATTTCCCGGGCAATTGGTTGGTTTCGAGAATACTGATTTCCTGTTTTCTGCAAATAGACCTTTCACCAATTACCAGATCTAAAGTAACAGAATCACCGAAGTTAAGAATATTTTTTTGTAAAACACTGTGAAGGCAGCCATTTGCCGTAAGTACTTTTAACCCAGCGTTGAAAGAACCGGGGGTATAATAAGTTTTTATGTCTGGTGTTTCCTTATTATCGCTGTTTTTTGATTGACCCGGAAAACTCCATTGATAGCTTATTATCTGTTCTCCGTTGGCATTTATGTCCGGAAGGAACTGAACCGATTTTGGAACACAACCCACAGTGTCATCAGCCAGTATTTTAAGAGAAACTTCTGAATAAACATTTACCAGGTTTTCCTTTTCAGAAACGCCTTTGCAACCAAGTGAATCAATCACAAACAAAGATATTTTTTTTGGACCAGAGGTTTTGAATTTGTGGGAAACACTGTTTCCGGCATTGTAATAATTGGTGCCGTCTATGACCCAATTGAGCAAAGCAGCCCCCGGTGTAATATTCGTAAGGGTTACCGTATCGGGGCCAAAACACAAGCGATCTCTGGAAACTATAAATTCAGGAACGGGAATGGATTTGATCTCCGCAATATTTTTTGCTACCAGTTGACAGGTCGTCTTATCTGGCATCAATATACTAACCCGTACATCAATTTTTTGCGGACTCACATAAAACTTGTAAACAGTGTCAGTGCCGGAAGCATAACCAGAGCCAAAATCCCAACTGATAGCACTCCCAGACGGAACATTATGTACAATATATTGCAGTTTTGACGGAGCACAGGAAAGCGTTCGGTCAACGGACAGGGATAGATTTGTGCATTGCCCATAGCCCAACGCATAGCAAAGCAAGAACCCAATAGCGGCTAGTAATTTCATCACAGTAAGCAGTTAAAAAGTAAGAGTATTATGGTAGTTTAGTGCCGCAAATATATCACTTTTCCACAAAAAATCAACAATGTCTCTTTTTTTATTTTCTGTTTTTTAAGAAACAGTGAAAAACTACCTTTGAGGCCTGTAAAATTAAGCCATGAAACAAAAACTGATTTTTATCAATTCTATTGTTATACTGACCATTTTCACACTTTTCGGTTGTAAAAAAACGGTTACTAAAGGATCGGACAAGGACTTCTACCTGAAATTGTACAACAAGGCACAGGAGCAAAAGGACCCTTATACTGCCATTTCGGCTCTGAATGCCTATTTGTTGTCCGACAGTTCAACCAATGAACTTCATGATTCATTGGCTAAACTCTATTTTGTTACCGGCAATTACAGAAGCGGCATCATCGTTGGAGAAAAAGTGATGAAAAAATACCCAAAGAACGACACCTTGCTTGAACTGATGGGCGATGGTTATCAGAGGCTTGGCAATTATTTGAAGGCCGTTGAAGTATTTCAAAACTTGTTTAACAGAAGTGGTGACTATAAGTATAAATATCAGGTAGCCACCCTGCACTTCGAAGAAAATAAGATAGAGGAATGTGAGTTGGTAATTGCTGAAATACTCAAAGACGGACTGAGTCAACCCAGTATTATAGAAATGTCTCCAGAAGGACTCTATGATCAGGTTCCACTCGAAGCCGCCTGTTACAATCTAAAAGCCATGATTGAAGCACAGGTCAGAAGAAATCCGGCTGCTGCTATGAAAGATTTTAAAAAGGCTTTGGAGATATACCCCGATTTTAAATTTGCACAGGCCGCCATGCAGAAACTGGTAGAATATCAACAGTATATGAATCAATCACCAGAGCGTCGTTAAGGCGTCCATAGGGTTTCGGGTTTTTGTTGCTCGGAAAGTATTTTGCGGCTTAAGACAAAAAGGTAATCTGACAGTCTGTTCAGATAAACGAGAATCACCGGTTCTACTTTTTCTGACAAAGAAAGTGCAACAACATTTCTTTCTGCCCTGCGACAAACACACCGGGCTATATGACAATGGGCATTTTCAATAGATCCGCCTGGCAGAACAAACGACTTTAGTTCGGTCAATTCTTTTTGCATATTATCAATTTCCGTTTCTATAAATTCCACGTCGGTCTGGTTGATCTCAGGCAGGATAAATTTGTTTTTTACCGGATCTGCTGCCAGATGAGACCCTATGATAAAAAGTCTGTCTTGTATTTTTTTTAATGAAGTAATGTACGAATCTATGGGAGGGAAAGAGATCAGCAATCCCAAATAACTATTCAATTCATCCACACTCCCATAAGATTCAATACGGATATGATTTTTAGGAAGCCTCGTTCCACCCAATAAACCGGTTTTCCCCTGGTCTCCTTTTTTGGTATATATTTTCAACTTTATTTCATTTTGATAAACTTCGGAACCCTGAAATAATCGGAGTCTCTGTTTGGGGCGTTTTTCAGGCCTTCTTCTTTTGTAATTGAATCTATTACTACATCTTCCCTGAGATTATTCACCCCATCACTCATATAAATCAAAGGCTCTACACCTTCCGTGTTCACCTCATTCAATTTCTCACAAAACACCAGTATCCGCTCCAGATCACCTTTTATCCGGGCTTTGTCTTCATTCATAAACTCGAGGCAGGCCAATTGGGCCAGTTCATCAATTTTTTTATCAGAGATTTTCATTCATTTTGGTTTTGATGCAAAAGGTAAAACTGAAAAGTCAGCAATTCGACAATATATAATAGCACATACCATATCCAATGAGCAAAAAACCGGCTTTTCAAAAGTTCTTCAATTTTAAGGAATAATATTGAACCTGCAGTAATTGAAAGTTGATTTTGCCATGCAAAGTACCTTGCTCTATATTTCCTATTCAGCATTTATTAAATTCGCCCCATGTTTGAAAATCTTCAGAGCAAATTAGACAAAGCATTCAAAACCTTAAAGGGTCATGGTAAAATATCTGAGATAAACGTAGCTGAAACAGTTAAGGAAATCAGGAGGGCACTGATAGATGCAGACGTCAGCTATAAAATTGCAAAAGATTTTACTGCCGAAGTAAAGGATAAAGCACTTGGACAGAATGTTTTGACAAGTATTTCTCCCGGACAATTGATGACCAAAATAGTTCATGATGAATTGGTCCATCTTTTTGGAAGCACTACCAGCGAGCTTAATCTTAAAGGAAGTCCAACCATCATCCTTATTGCCGGGCTGCAGGGTTCCGGTAAAACAACATTCAGCGGGAAACTTGCAAAATATCTCTTGTCAAAAGGTCGAAGTCCGTTGCTAGTGGCGGGTGATGTGTATCGTCCGGCGGCTATCAATCAACTTCAGGTTTTAGGGGAACAAATAGACATTCCTGTTTTTGCCGAACTTGATAACAAAAGTCCGGTTGATATTGCCAGGAAGGCCGTCTTGTTTGCCAAAAACACAAGCCGCAACGTGGTAATTATAGATACTGCAGGCCGCCTTAGTATTGACGAAGCCATGATGAGAGAAATCAGGCAAGTGAAAGATGCAGTGAACCCACATGAAATTCTTTTTGTTGTAGATTCGATGACAGGTCAAGACGCTGTCAATACTGCAAAGGCGTTTAATGATGTGTTGAATTTCGATGGCGTTGTTTTAACTAAATTGGATGGCGACACAAGGGGTGGAGCAGCACTTTCTATTAAATCGGTTGTTGACAAACCCATCAAATTTGTCAGCAACGGGGAAAGAATGGATGCGATCAGCATATTCCATCCGGACCGCATGGCCAACAGAATTTTGGGAATGGGCGACATCGTTTCTTTGGTAGAAAAGGCTCAGGAGAATTATAATGAGGCAGAGGCTGAACGGTTGCAAAGGAAGATCAACAAAAATGAGTTTAACTTCGATGATTTTTTAAAACAACTTCAGCAAATAAAGAAAATGGGCAACCTGAAAGACCTCATGGGAATGATTCCAGGAGTAGGTAAGGCGGTGAAAGATATTGACATAAGTGATGATTCGTTCAAAACGATAGAGGCCATTATACAATCTATGACTCCAAAAGAAAGGGAAAAGCCTGAACTGCTGAACGGATCAAGAAGAAAACGAATAGCAATTGGCAGTGGTACTTCGGTGGCAGAAGTCAACAAACTTGTCAAGCAATTTGACGATATGAGAAAAATGATGAAATCATTCAATAAGGTAAAAAGTATGGGATTTGGCAAATTGCCTTCGGGGAAATAGACTATTTGTCAGTCAAAGGTCATTTTTTATTTAATAATCATGAGTATTGACTCGTAATAAAATATTAACTTCGATATTCGAACACATTTGACGAATGAAATTATGAAAAAAAAATACTTAGTAATCATGTCCGCATTGATTCAACTTTCATCTATTGACTTATTTTCTCAAAACTTCTTTGTCAATGAGAACTTTTCATCCGCGTCAGGCTCAACACCACCAACAGGCTGGTCGCAAAATCAGCTCTACACTACTTCTCCTACAACAGATTTCTGGCGTTTTGACAACCCGGGATCTAAGTCACCCGGTGGTAATTTTTCGGGTGCTTTCGGAATTTTCGATAGCGAAAATTACTCAAACAACGGAGCCTCCGAAAATATTGCATTAACAACACCGATTTTCAGCACCCAAGGGTTTGACACCGTTTGGATTAAGTTTGACATTGCCTTTGGGTCTGGCGGTACTGCCAATGGAAATCTTGAGGTTTTCGATGGGGTCAACTGGATAGAGGTGATAGATTATCCGAACACCGGTGTCACTGCAAGAACTGATTCGGTTAATGTTTCAGCCTTTATTAAAAACAACTGCAATGCCAGGGTCAGATTTCGCTGGTCGAGCAACAGTGGTGGCTGGTGGGCTATTGATAATGTGAAAATATTTTCAAATGGATCGGCAAAAAATCTGAATATCAGTCCTGCGGCTTTGCTGTCTCCATTGAGCGGTATTTGTGCCAACCACTATGCCACCGTAAAAGTCAAAATCAAAAATGATGGTCTTTCAACGGTTACTTCAATGCCGGTGAGTGTTGAAGTTTTTGATGGAAATTCTACTCAAAGTTTCAGCGAAACAATTACCGGGTCATTGGCTGCCTGTCGAGATACGATTGTTACCCTTTCTTCAACAATTGATATTTTTAATGACTCGAATTACGTTTTAAAAGTGGTTACATCAATGTCGGGAGATCAGCAGGTTCCTAACAGCGATACCCTGAAAATAACTAATTTCAGAGTGACCCAATCTCCGCTTCTTCCATCCGACAAATTGACTAAAGTATGTGGGTATGGAGATATTACGGATTCTGTTGAAATAAGAGCAGATGAAGACGCCTTTTGGTACAATAGTTCAACCTCGGCCACTCCCATTCTGCGAAACAGTAAAATAACCCTTAAAGCCATTTCGGAAGATACGACCGTTTATGTAGAAACTCTTAAAATGGCGAATGGCTTCTATCCGCTGACATCCTATACCCAGTGGGGCTGGACTGCTAATATTGCCAGTGGTATTTTTCTCAATATTACAGCCAAGACAGATGTTTTGATTGACTCACTTGAAATCAGATCGAGGGTCGGGGGAACTGTTGACTATGCCGTTGATATCAGAAAAGGCGGGTATATTGGCTATACTACCACTCCGACTGCGTGGAATACCGTGTATAAAGGTTCTGTGACCACAGGTACTTTGGTTCATACGCCGGTTTTTGTCGGTGGAATATCATTAAAGGCCAATGAAACTATTGGGGTATTTCTCTACACAACTTCAGCCTCAAACATTGAGTTTGCCTCAGGTCCGGTTTCCGGAGAAAATAATGATATCAGTTTTTATTCCAATGAGGTCAGTTCCAATGTAACATACAGCGGTACGCTCAGCAATTTTGGTTATGGCGGACGGATATTCTATGTAAAACCTTGTTACAGCAACCGGGCCAAATACCAATATGACGTAGGCACCAGACCATTCGGTGCAAACATAATTCAGGGGCCTGTTTTCGAAGGTGTTTATGACGACCCTGATATTATAGCCGAAGGGAAAACACTCCAATACGATTTGGTGCCACCAACCGGATTTAATAATTCCGATTTTAACAATACCTGGCTGATCGACGAATTGTCGCTGATGACTATAAATGGAACTCAGGTTCCGGCTTCCGATACCCTTATTTTAGCCTTACCTTCTTCAGCCGGGAATGCCCGAATTCAATACAAGCCCGGCAAAGGTTGGGCAGATAGTACGATCGTTTTTAGAATGAGGGTAAGAGATCAAACCAATACCAGAGTTTGTGATTCATTAGTTCAGCGAATAATATTCGTTGCACCTACACCTGTTATCCAAAATCAGGTGTCCGATGCCTGTCTTGGAACGCCGGTTTTGTTTTATAACAACTCAAAAATCAGTTCCGGGTTTATTTCTTATCAGTGGGATTTTGGAGACAGCACCTATTCCAATGTAAAAGATGCTATTCATTATTATAAAAAACAGGGTACCTACATGGTAAAACTCACCTTGACTTCTGATTTCGGAATTAAGGCAGACAGCGTTTTCAAAGTAACTATCTTCGAAATTCCGAGTGTAGATTTTAAAGTGGTTAATTCTTGTCAGGGAGAAGATGTAAAATTCATTAACAATACCAGTTTTTCAAGTGGAGGACTTATATATTCTTGGAATTTTGGTGATGGTCAATCTTCATCAGACAAAGACCCAAAACATAGCTATTCACAGATTGGGGGCTATCTGGTAACTCTGGTAGCCAGAGCAAACGGATGTGAAGGCAGCCTTCAGAAAAATGCCAATCTTTTTGCTACTCCCAAAGCAGCGTTCACCTACGATGGCGATTGTACCGGACACGAAATATATTTTACCAATACTTCTACCATCAATATGGGCGAAAGTATAGGAACTACATGGTATTTTGACAATGGAGACTTGGGTACATTACCAGTGCAACCTCATATTTTTCTTACACCTGGAAACAAACCGGTGAAACTGATCGCCTTTTCTCAGTTTGGTTGTAAAGACAGTATTATAAAATCTGTCTTTGTGAAACCATCTCCGGTAGCCAGTTTCACTTTTGACAAGATATGCGACCTTGACCCTTCAAACTTTACGAATACAACTTTTGAACCAGCCGATGTCAAAGTTGATTATGTATGGGATTTTGGCGATGGCGAAACCTCTGTACAGAAAAACCCTACCCATCAGTACACCAAACTTGGTTATAAATTGATCACTCTTTCGGCCCGTGGTGACAATGGCTGCAGTGATAATACGGAGCAAAGAGTATTAGTTGAGATTCAGCCAAAAGCAGATTTCGATGCAGCGGACGGATGCTGGGGTGAACCCATTAATTTTGTCAATAACTCCAGTGTTTTAAACGGAACTATGCGGTTCTTCTGGCTATTTGGAGATGGTGACAGTTCTAAATTAATAGCCCCAAAGAAGATATATAAACCAACGCGGGGTACAAGTTATTCAGTAGTTTTGAAAGTAATGGTTGATGATGGATGTTTTAGTTTGGCAAACAAGGTTATAGATGTAGATATTTTACCTACCTGTGGTTTCTCCTACAAAATAAGCCAGAATGATCGCAAAAAAATCACCTTTACTCCAAATGATTTGACATATCCGGCTGGTTCCTATTCATGGGTGTTTGAGGGTAGCGGATTTAGCAACGAAATGACACCAACCCACGTATTTGAATATTATGATACGGATTATAGAGTTATTTTTTCCATTACTTCTAAAGACGGATGCCGTTGCGTAGATTCAAGTGTTTATGTCAAAACAGCATGGAGTGTGGGTATTCGAGGTATTTCCAAAAATGAAGAAATAATGGTTTATCCAAACCCGACTTCCGGATCTGTGACAATGAAAATAGACGATTGGAATCTGAACGATGAAGCCGCAATTATTGTAATGGATGCAACAGGTAGAAATGTGAAAACACTTCAAATGAAGGATAACCTGAATGGTGTCCAAACGATCAATTTAGACGATTTAGTGAATGGCTACTATTGGATACAAGTGCGGAGCGGCGATCATAAATTTACCTCGAAAACTTTTCCAATAGTTCTTAAACGTTAGTTAATCTTTTTTCTTTTTGGTCGTAAGAGCAAGTTTGCATGCTGCATCTTAATTTTCAACCTTTTCCCTTGCTTCAAACAGAAAGGTTGAGCCTCAGAAATTTGGGCCCCGAAGATGGCGAAGATATGTTTTCGCTCCGCACGAATATAGATGCCATGAGGCATATTGAAAGGCCGATGCCATCATCTTTGTTTGATGCTCTCACATTGATTGAGCGAATAAATAATGGCATGGACAATAAGACTGATATAGGTTGGGGTATCACTTTTAAAAACCAAAGCAGCCTGATCGGCTCAATAGGACTGCACCACATAGATGCTGACCATTGGCGGGCAGAGATTGGGTACATGTTATTCCCGGAATATTGGAATAAAGGGTTGATGACCGAAGCCATTAAAGCTGTGCTGGATTATGGATTTAGTACTATGAATCTCCACAACATCGAGGCACAGATAAATCCGGATAATGTACGGTCAGCAGCTTTGCTGAAGAAAATGGGCTTTCATAAAGAGGCTTATTTCAAAGAGAACTACTTCTATGATGGTAAGTTTCTGGATACGGAAGTGTATTTGTTGTTAAATAACTTGTGATCTTTCTACGATGTGAAAGAAGTGTTAAAATTCTGAAATGACAAATACGTTCAGTTCAACTGAACAAAAGAATTAAAACAATCACGACAATCCCGAAATCTTACCGTCATTATCAATATGCATTCCTTCCGAAGCTGGCACTGCCGGCAATCCGGGCATACGCATCATGCTTCCAAGTATTGGGATTACGAATCCTGCACCGGCGGCAAATTCGAATTCGCGGATTACAATTCTGAAACCTCTGGGACGGCCAATGAGCTTTTCGTTGTCAGAAAAAGACTTTTGCGTTTTGGCCATGCAAACCGGCAAGTGGTTCAATCCTAATTGCTCAATGGTTTTCAAACCGGCCATGGCCTCTGAAGTAAAATCAACCCCATCTGCCCCGTAAATCTCTTCAGCTATGATTTCTATTTTGGTTTTTACATTCAGTTCCCAACTGTACAAGGGTCTGAAATGGTTGTTGCCCGTTTCAATTTCCTTAACCACGGCCTCTGCCAATTCCTGTGTCCCATTTCCTCCTAGAGCAAAACCTTTGGATGGAACAGCCTGAACACCTAAAGCGGCACAAGATTTTATTACAAATTCCACTTCTTCATCACTGTCGGTTGGAAAAGCATTGATGGCTACGACAGGATTCAATCCGAATTTTTTGCAGTTCTCGATATGCTTGGCCAGGTTTTCAAATCCTTTGGTCACCCGGTCCAAACTTGTGGTATTGTATTCATCGGCTTTGGCTCCGCCGTGATGTCTTAAAGCCCGGATGGTTGCCACCAAAACCAGAGCTTTCGGTTTTAAATCAGCAGACACACATTTGATATTTAAGAACTTTTCTGCACCCAGATCGGCTCCGAATCCGGCTTCTGTGACGACATAATCAACCAAAGACAATCCCATTTTAGTGGCAATAATGGTATTGGTGCCCTGTGCGATATTAGCGAAAGGACCGCCATGAATAATACATGGATTATTTTCCAACGTTTGCACCAGATTAGGTTTGATGGCATCTTTTAAGAGAATCGCCATTCCGTTTTCTGCATTAAGGTCTCTGGCATAAATGGCTTTTTTGTCAAAAGTAAAACCGATGAATATATTGCCCAATTTACTTTTCAGGTCTTCGAAACTCTGAGCCATACAAAGTATTGCCATGACTTCAGATGCTGCGGTAATATTAAATCCGTCTTCGCGGGGAATACCGTTGGCAGTTCCGCCCAATCCAATGACAATGTTTCTCAAAGCCCGGTCATTCATGTCCATTACCCTTTTCCAAACTATGGTTCGCGGATCGAGTCCCAGATTGCGGCTTTTACTTTGAAGGTTGTTATCAATAAGTGCGGCCAAAAGATTGTTGGCCTTTTCTATGGCTGAGAAATCTCCGGTGAAATGAAGATTGATATCTTCCATAGGCACCACCTGAGAATAACCACCACCGGCAGCACCACCTTTCATCCCAAAGACAGGCCCCAGAGAAGGTTCACGCAAAACAGCCATCGCTTTTTTCCCTATTTTGTTCAACCCTTCGACCAAACCTATTGAGGTTGTCGTTTTTCCTTCACCGGCAGGGGTAGGGGTAATGGCTGTGACAAGTACCAGATTGCTTTTGGCTACCTTTTCCGAGTCAATTAATGTCAGAGGTAACTTGGCCTTATATTTACCATACATTTCGAGATCATCCTCAGGTATTCCTATCCTTCCGGCGATTTCTTTTATGTGCAACATCCTGGCCTTTTGGGCGATTTCGATGTCTGATAAAAATTTGCTTTCGTTCATTCCTTTTTAATTTGGCGGCAAACTTAAGAGAAAATTGGTTTCATTGAATCCATCATTAATTAAGTTGATGTCAAAAACCAGATTATTCAAAATTTCGACTTTCATGTACAATTGAAATTCATAATTTATTTTTGCACCTCAATCGGGGTGTAGCACAGCCAGGTAGTGTGCCACGTTCGGGACGTGGAGGTCGGAGGTTCGAATCCTCTCACCCCGACTAAAAGTTATGAATGATAAGATATGAGTTAAGAAGTGCGGTGCCTATCTTAATTCGTAATTTGTAGATTGTAATTTGAATTTCATAATTACCCAATCCCCACTTTAAATTCAGAGGTTTCGTGAAAGGTAATCTCAGGATTATTTTCTCTCGCCATACGAAGCACATACGGCGTTTGAGCTAAAAAGACCCGATTGCCATCTTTGTCCAAAACGATTTCCTTTTGCTTGTATTTGCAAAAATCATTTAAAGCAGTTGTGGGGCCGGTCATCCAGCATGCTTTGTGAAACTGAACATTGTCGAAACGGCAACTGGCGTTATACTCATGCTTCAGGCGATGTTGAATCACCTCAAACTGAAGTTCGCCGACTGTTCCGATGTATTTTCTATTTCCGGGTTGCTGGCGGAAAAGCTGGGCCACGCCTTCATCGGTCAGTTGTTCGATGCCTTTTTCCAGTTGTTTGGTTTTCATCGGATCAGTGTTGATCACCTCTTTGAAGATTTCAGGCGAAAAACTTGGAATCCCCATGAACATGATTTCTTCACCTTCAGTCAGCGTGTCGCCAATCTTAAAATTTCCGGTATCGTACAAACCAACAACGTCACCCGGATAAGCTTCTTCAATGATGCTCTTGCTTTGAGCCATGAAGTTATAGGGGTTATTGAACCGAAGATTTTTGTGTAGCCTGACGTGGTTGAAAAACTTGTTTCGTTCGAATTTGCCGGAACATACCCGCAAAAATGCAATCCTGTCGCGGTGGTTTGGGTCCAGGTTGGCATGTATTTTAAATACGAAGCCCGAAAATTTTGGTTCCAGCGGTTCTACTTCTCTGACATTGGTGGGTCTTGCCCGTGGGCCGGGGGCCAATTCAACAAAGGTGTCCAACAATTCTTTTACACCGAAATTGTTAACGGCAGAGCCAAAAAATACCGGAGCCAAGAGGCCTTCCTGATACATGGCAGGGTCAAAAGGTTCGTAAAGTTCTTCTACAAATTCAATATCATGTGCTAATTGTTCTGAGGCCTTTTCCCCAATCAGAGCAGGCAATTGGGGATCATCAATGCCTTTGAGGGTTACTACTTCATCGGTTCTTTTGGTTTTGCTCGCTTCAAAAAGATTCAGACTATGGTTATACATTAAATAGACACCTTTAAATGTTTTGCCCATTCCAATAGGCCAACTCAGCGGTCTTACAGAAATAGATAATTCCTTTTCGAGTTCTTCCAGCAAGTCGAAAGGGTCCCGTCCCTCACGATCCAATTTATTGATAAACACAATAACCGGAGTGCTTCGCATCCGGCAAACCTGCATCAGTTTCCTGGTCTGTTCCTCCACACCCTTCACACTGTCAATCACCAGTATAACACTGTCTACTGCCGTCAAAGTTCTATAGGTGTCCTCGGCAAAATCCTTGTGACCGGGCGTGTCGAGTATATTAACGATCTTGTCTTTATAATGAAAAGACATGACGGATGTGGCCACTGAAATTCCGCGTTGTTTTTCAATTTCCATGAAATCTGAAGTTGCGGTTTTGGTTATCTTATTGCTTTTCACCGCACCGGCAATTTGTATGGCACCGCCAAACAAGAGCAATTTTTCAGTCAGTGTTGTTTTCCCGGCGTCAGGGTGACTGATGATGCCAAAAGTCTTGCGTTTGTTGATTTCCTGCTGAAGCGTCATGGTTCAATAAAAGTCGGCAAAATTAAACCTTTGATGCCTGATTAAGTCAAGTTGAATTATCTTTGCTGCACAAAAAAAGAAGAAAATATATTATGAAAACATTTTTTATCGGAATGGTTATTTTAGTAATCGCGTCCTGCAGTGTTCCATACAAGGAACTGATAAATGAGTTGGATTTAAAGGACGGGCTCTATGCAGAAATGACGACATCGAAAGGAAAAATATACTTACAATTAGAATACCTTAAGGCTCCATTGACAGTATCCAATTTTGTCGGTCTGGCCCAAGGTACTATTCCGAACAAAGCAAAAAAAGCGGGTGAACCATTTTACAATGGCCTCAAGTTTCACAGGGTAATCCCGAAGTTTATGATACAGGGAGGAGATCCGGCCGGAAACGGAACCGGTGGACCGGGCTATTCTTTTAAAGATGAATTTGATGCAACTTTGAAACACGATACAACCGGAATCCTCTCCATGGCCAACTCTGGACCGAATACCAATGGCAGCCAGTTTTTTATTACGCATGTTAAAACCAATTGGCTGGATGGAAGACATGCAGTTTTTGGTCGCGTCATCAAAGGTCAAAATGTGGTTGATGCCATTGAGCAGGGAGATTCCATCATTGAAATCAAAATCATTCCCGTGGGCAAAGAGGCGTCAAAATTCAATGCTCTCGAAACTTTTAACCGTTTGAAATAATGCCTCGTTTGGTTCTCAGAACCAGAGTCAGGGGCAACCCAATAGCAATTATTTCACGTTTCGATAGGGCGTTATTCAACTACTTATTACCCTCGAAATGGATAGTCACGGTGAACACATTTGAAGGAAGTAGGCCAGGTGATAGGGTTAAGGTTGAGTTTTTGTTTCCCTACAAAGCAAGAATGGATGTGGAGATTTTCTCTGAACAGATAAATGAGAAGGAATGCTGGTTTACCGACGAAGGTCATAAATTGCCATTTGGGCTCAAGTATTGGAAGCATAAACACAGGTTCATAGCAGATGGAAAATGCTGTATTATTTCGGATGAAATTGAGTTTCGAGCTTCATTTTGGCTTCAGGAATTGATTTATAAAATGGCATTTAGAATTGTTTTTTCAACAAGAAGAAAAAAATACAAAACATATTTTGGAACCTGTTACAATTGAACAATGTCACCTCAAAATCAACTAATTTATTGCAAAAGATATGAGTACTGCATTTGAACTAATCAGGAGTTGTTAACATCAGAGTTGAGATCAATGGATTTCACAAATGGATAGGAAACAGGGAACCTGTATATTTGGCGTCAGAACTTAATATGGCATCCGTGAAATTCAAATGACAGACCAGAAAGTAATTATAGTCGGGGGTGGCATTTCGGGTCTTACCGCAGCGGTATATTTACGACGGAATAATGTTCCGTTTGAGCTTTTTGAAGCCACAGACAGGGTAGGAGGTAAGTTGAAGACTGATATAGATGACGGTTACCTTTTGGACCGGGGCTTTCACCTTTTTTTTACGGCTTACCCGGAAGCTAAATTGTTACTGGATTATAAATCTCTTGGCTTCAGGAAAATCGAAAAAGGGGTTATCATTCTTCACGACGGAAAAGAAACCATTGTTCAGGATCAGCTAAGAGGTTTCTTAAACATGGTAAACGTATTTTCATTTCCATTTGGAACCTTTTGGGACAAGGTGAAATTGTTGCGTTTCAGATGGAAAATATGGGGGTTGAGTTACAATGATATCTTTAGAAAATTCGAAATAAAAACTTCTTTGAGTTTGAGAAAACTTGGATTCTCAAAGGTATTGACGGAGAAGTTTTTTAAACCTGTACTCAACACGATTTATTTGGAAAACGAGTTAAAAACATCCCGCCGGTTGTTTGAGTTTATATGCAAAATGATAGCCAGCGGTGATGTGGTGTTGCCTGAATCAGGAATAGAAGCCATTCCGAAACAATTGGCAGCGATGGCCGGAATGGAAAATATAAGAACAAATTGCAGGGTGGTGGATATAGAAGGAAGCCGCGTGATTTTGGAGAGTGGTGAAGTAATTGTGGCGGGTAAAGTCCTTCTGGCAACTGAATTGTCTGGACTGGCCGGCAAATTTTTTGATGAAGACCAAAGTACCCCGAGAAGTGTGACCTGTTTGCAGTATGAAGCCAAGACTTCACCTTTCAGCAAACCTTATATTGCTGTAAATGCCGGAGACAATTCCCTTATCAGTAGTATAGTGGTGATAAGTGACCTTGTGCCCAGCTATTCATCATCGGGCAAGAAACTGATTTATGTTTCGGTGAATGGCAAAATGGTTGAAGGCGACGAAAAAGTCGAAGCAGCCATAAGAAAAGAACTGACCGATTTAATAGGTAATAAGGCTGACAATTGGAAATTACTTAAAGTTCATCGAATAGAAAATGCGGTTTCCGGGCAGGTTTCTGTTCTGGGAAAAAGAAGTACCAAGACATTAAAAATAAACGATAAGCTCTTTATTTGTGGCGATCATTTGCTTTATAGTAACGTGAACGGAGCGATGCTTTCTGGCAGGCTGGTGGCCGAAGTGCTGATCAAAGAATTTCAAAGCCACATACGGTACGAACGGAAACTGAATCGTCATCACAAAAAGAAAGAACTTTTCGAAAAAGAGTGATTTTATTAATTCTTATCAACGATAGAAGCTTCTTTCAATTTTTGATTGATGATGTTAAAAACCTCTTCGGACAAACGTCTGGCATCTTGTACCGTCAAACCATCAACTGATAGGGGTTTGTGAACATAAATCCGCATTCTTCCCGGCGATCCCCCTACTGTCATTCCATCATCGGGCATTCTTTGGTGATTGTCCAAAATAGTTACGGGGACAATGGGTACGCCATTTTCTATTGCTAACCGAAATGCCCCCAGTTTAAAATGACTCATTTGGGGAACCATGCTGCCAATCTTTCCTTCGGGAAAGAGCAACAAACTTGTTCCTTGTTGCAATCTTTGACCGGCTTTGGTAAAAGCACGGTGAGATGACTTGTTGCTCGCCCTGTCAACCGGAATATCTATCGTTCTGAAAAAGATATTGAACAGTGGGATTTTATTTAAACTGTGCTTGGCCATAAAATTGAAATAAACCGGAATGAGTACATTAACACTGAGTATATCAAGGTAGGAAAAATGATTGGGAGCAAAAATATAAGTACCTTTTCTGTCCAATACCTGTTCGAACTCAACTTTAGGAATAATGCCGGTTAGAAACATAAGCATCCTACCCCAAATAGCTCTTAGCTTGTGTGCCATGCGATACCATTTCCTTCGGGAGAGGAAAAGAAGAAATAGGGGATAGAGAATCAGGAATAGCATCACAAAACAAACAAGAAAGTAAAAAGCCCAGGCAAGTTTTAGAAAATAAACAATTCTTGACATAGCTATGATCAGGATGCTTCTATTTGGGTTTTGAGATTGTGAACTTGTGTATTGATCAGATCTTTGAGAAGTCTTTGAGCCATAATTTTCATCATCACATTTAAATCGGCTTCAACCCGGCAGATAACCGAAGTGTTTGCTCCTGATGCACTGACATTCCATTGTATGAAAAAGAAAAAGGGTGTTTTCGAAACCGGTTCAATCTTAACCCATTCATTGGGCAGACTCTCGGTTATGGCCAAACTAAGCCGCCCCAATCCTTGTACGGTCAGGTGCACTGTGGTTCCGTCCGTCTCAAAAGAAGTGACATTTGACGGCATCAGTTTTTCGTAGTTACCGGCGTTCATCAGGTAATCAAAAACCTCGGATACTTTTCGATTAAGATATAGGCGGTCGCTTTCTATTGTTGTCATTGATTTATCATTGGTTTACTGGCCACTATCAAACCCAGAAAAACACCCACAACAACAGATGTAATTAAACTCCCGAGAATGGCATATTTCGGATAACCCTCAAGTGAGAACTGTTCGTCAATCTCAGCACGAGTCTTTTCAAAATTGAAATTTTTATCCTTCTGATGTTCCTTTATGGAAACCTTGTATGAATATTCCTTTACCGGTTTGTAAAATTCTCCATTGGGGTAATACATCATCAGAAAACCGCCAATAAGAAACGCCGATCTGACCAGAGAAATTAATACCGATACAAACATGGTTCGTCCAAGACTTATGCCCCTATTAACTTTCTTTATGGCCATGACGGCGAAAACTATCGAAAATACCAGTATCAGAAGTTTGAAAAGCCAGACGCCTCTGAAACCATCATAAGCCAGATTCCCTGAAAAGATCAGATATTCGGAAACAGAAGCTAAAACACCGCTGAATCCACCAAAAAGCCAGATGTATTTATTCATGAATTGGAATCATTCGGTCTTATTTGTCTGCAAAACTAACCAAACCCACAAAGTATGAAAAGAAACCTTGAAGGTTTAAATACAAATGTCTCTAAACGATTGCCGATGATCACAGCCAAATCAGAATTGACGCGATTTTTCAGGAATTTTTTATCTCCTGTTGTTCCAATTGTTCGCAAGTGCCATCAGGTTAATATCTATTATTTCCTTAAAAGTCCCGTAGGGACGGCATATTAGCAGAATTGGAAACTACAGTTATTGAGTTCTGCCGAGCTTGAACTGAATAAATTAGGGAAACAGAACGGCAATTTTCTTATGTTTCAAATGATGTACCGTTACTACGGAAATTTCATCCACATTATCTGTATCTAACATTGAGTCATAAGCGATAACTAATGTGAGGTAAGGCATAAATCAACTAACTCCTGAACCTTTGTCTTTTTACCAGAAAAGGCAACAAAATCTGATCGAAATCTTTGGCTACATCAGCTTCTACAAAGTCAATCTGGTATTGTGTGCAGCGGTATTTAAGTTCTTTGAAAAAGGCTCCCATTTTTTCCTGATACTGTTTTTTGATCTCGTGTGGAAACAACTTGACCTTAGCACCTGTTTCAACATCTACGAATTGATAGGGTCTGTTGTCAAACTCAAAATCCAGTTCGCGGCCATGGTGGGCTGTGTGAAAAAGCATCACTTCATGCTTGTTATATTTCAGATGTTGCAGGGCTGCGAACAATGGTTCATATTGTTCCGTATTTTCAAACATATCGCTAAAAATAATGATCATCGAACGCCGGTGCATTTTCTCGGCAATTTCATGAAGAATATCCACGAGGTTTGTTTCAGAGGGAATTGGTTGGCTCTCCAATATTTCTTCCAGTTTGCTCAGCATCATCCGGTGATGGCTCGGAGCTGAACGGGTATCGCTTTGGTAAATCAACTTATTTGAGAAAACGCTTAATCCAATTGCGTCCCTTTGTTTTTTTAACAAGTGCATGACGGAAGCAGCAGCATAAACAGAGAAGCGAAGTTTGCTCATACCTTCGGCCGGATAAAACATAGAGGCAGACGAATCGAGCAAAATATGACAGCGGAGGTTGGTCTCTTCTTCATATTTCTTCACATAAAGCCTTTCGGTTCGCCCAAAGAGTTTCCAGTCCAAATGTCTGGTGGATTCACCGGGATTGTACTGACGGTGTTCAGCAAATTCAACCGAAAATCCGTGAAAAGGACTTTTATGCATTCCGGTGATGAAACCTTCTACCACTTGTCGGGCCAGTAGTTCGAGGTTCCCGATATTGAGTATTTGCGACTGATCGAGCATGCGGGGCAAAGGTATAGTCGAAAATGAAGAATTCAGAACGAATAATTGAGCTATTTTGAGGTTTAAGGAAAAGTGACGATTGGATTTACAAGATTCAATCCATCAATATTTCAAAACTTTAAAAGTGACGGCATTATTGCCTCCAATATACAGGAAATAAATGCCTTGAGCTAAGTGACCGGTTTGTAATATACTGACTTCAGAGTTCATTTTTCCGAACAAAAGTGTTTTCCCAAGAATATCGTATAAAGAATATTCTGTACCAATAAGATTTTTGGATTCAATGGTTAAATTATCTACTACCGGGTTTGGATAGATACGCGGAATATCCAAAGAAATGGTCTTCACATAACCGACTTTCTTTATTTTCAATACGGCAGGGTCCGAATAAGTCAGGCAGCCATCAGATGTGGTTATCAAAGTTCGGTATTTGTTTCCATCCATGGTCGGAAGTGCATTGCTGATAGTCAGTTTATAGCTTTTTGCCCCGGTGTAAGGCCCTGCATTGGTGATGTTTATATAGGTGTTACCGACCAACAATTGCCATTGGAAGGTGATATTTACCTCGGCGGACGAAACCGAAAAGAAAGCTTGCTCGCCCAGTAGGACTGAAGTATCTCTGGGTTGTTCTTTGACACCCGGCTTCGGAATAGCAGTAAGCTGTAAAGCTTGAGAGGAATCAAGACATCCATATATACTTTTGACTTTTACTTTATAATTTCCAGTTGAGAAAACTTTAAAAATGCTATTTACAGCAGAATCAATGTCAACGTCATTTTTCATCCATTGGTAAAAATTGCCTTGTTGCTCTACCTCCAGAATTAAAAAACCATCCTCACAGAACATCGGTTCGCCATTGGTCAGCACTTTTGTGTCCGGTAGTCCATGAATAAAAATATCTTTTCCGTTGTCCATTGAAGAAACCAATGTATCATCGGCCACCACTCTGATTCTATAAGCAGATGCAGGGGGCAGATTCAGGGGAATAAATGCAACAATGGTGTCATCGTCAATGGTTCTCACCGAACCAATGCTTATTGCATTATTGAACTGACCGGCCGAATCACTTAACTGTGCTGTGTAATTCAATTCGGACAAATAGCTACCCACCAATGTGAAAGGAATTCTGAGACCAGAGCCAATGCACAGGGATGATGTAATAGCTGAATCTGTAACAATTTTAAAAGCCGATTGCGGATCGCAACCGAAGTTATTGACTATGATTGACTCATCTTTGAATCCCTCATCAATCCCCAGTTGGCCGTAAAAATTACTGCCTGCCATACACACGGCCTCCCGGTTCGATTTCAGAATCCCTGAATGAATATTGCTTATCGAAACCGCAACTATATTTCTATGGTACCTGTTGAGGGCGGGAGTTAAAAGATTATAGTTTTCCCTGTTTCCCAATTGCCCGGATTTATTATAACCCCATCCCCAAAGTTTGCCATCTGCTGCTATGGCTTGATTGCTGAAACTACCGCTTGACATGGAAATCCAGTTTTTTCCTTCATCAAAAATTAAAACAGGCAGATATCTGTTTACAGAATATCCATCACCCAGTTGGCCGGAATCACCTCGACCCCACGTCCATATTTTACCATCGGATCGCAGACCCATGGTATGATCCGGCCCACTTGATATAGAGACAAATTGGCCATTGGCAATTTGATGTATGTCATATCTTGTAGCGGTCGAGCCATCTCCTGTTTGTCCCATAAATCCAACACCCCAAGCAAATAACTCGCCGTTTGCATTTAACACAATGCTAAAATCAGCCCCGGTCGAACTGCTCATCCAATCACTTAAAGTACCCAATTGCCTGGGATAATTCCAGCCTTTTAAGACACTGTCGCCCAATTGCCAGAAAAAATTGCTGCCCCATCGCCAAAGGGTTCCATTGTGTTTAAGGGCAATGGTTTGACTGTCGCCCAATGAAATATGTTTCCAATTATTATCACTTCCAACCTGAACCGGAAATTTTCTGGTAATGTTAGTACCGTCACCCAGTTGTCCGAAAACATTGGCTCCCCATGCCCATAAAGTTCCGTCAGCTTTAATGGCCAAATGATGGTTAACATAGGTAACCACCCCGATCCAGTTATTTTCATTGCCTATTTGAACTGCATTGTAGGTGCTGCCAAATGTTGAATCTCTTATGATTTGATTTGCTCCCCAACCCCAAAGGGTTCCATCGGATTTTATTGCAAATGTGTGGATGGCTCCTGTTGTAAGACTCACCCAATTGAGGGTATAGCTTATTTTTATTAGTGTTGTTTTATTGGTCGTTGTGCTGTCTCCCAATTGCCCATTGCTGTTGTTGCCCCATGTCCATAAGGTTCCGTCAGCTTTTAAGGCGATAGAATGACTACCGCCACTTTGAATATTCACCCAATTATCAGTGCTACTTTTCAATTTAGTCAAGGTGTTTTTAGAACTAGTGGTTCCATCACCCAATTGCCCGACATTGTTATAACCACATGCCCAAAGGGTTCCATCGCACTTAAGGGCATGGGTGGTAAAGTTTCCGGCAGACAATCCTTTCCAGACATTCTCAGTTCCTATTCTGACCGGGGCATTTTTATTACTGACATCCCCATGCCCCAATTGTCCGTATTTGTTGTCTCCCCAAGACCATAAAGATCCATTGGCCTGCAGTGCCGAAGAATGACCATATCCCGCAGAAATTAAAGTCCAGTTAATTTTTGAACCGACTTTTACCGGACTCGTTCTTTGGGTGGTGGTCCCATCACCCAATTGCCCGGTATTGTTATATCCCCAGGCCCAAAGCGTTCCATCAGACTGAACCCCAAGTGAATGGTTTTCTCCGGCAGAAATAGCTGTCCAACTATTGTTGTTGCCCACTTGCGTAAGTCTATATCTGTTAGTAGTTCCGGCAACACCGAGTTGCCCATTGCTGTTTTTTCCCCAGGCCCAAAGCGTTCCATCGGAGCGTATGGCTATGGAAAAGTCTTTACCAGCATCCACACAAATCCAGCTAAAGGGTTTGCCAATTTCAACAGGTACGCTGCTCGAAGAAAAAGCACTATCTCCCAATTGTCCCGAATTATTATCGCCCCATGCCCATAAGGTTCCATCGGTTTTTAAGGCTAATGTGTGTGATCCTCCGCAGGAAACCGTTATCCAATTGGACCATTCGGTGTTGGAATTTCCTATTCGAACCGGGCTTAATCTTTCGGTATTTGTTCCATCACCCAGTTGTCCATATTTGTTGTCGCCATAAACCCATAAAACCCCGTTTCTGATTTCTACCGAATAATTTGTTCCGGCCGATGCCCGCTGATAATTGTTGTCGTAAGCAATGATGGTTTTGTTTCGGGCTCGGTTAACTTGTCCACAGGTATTTGCTGCAAGGAGGACGAACAAAGTTGAAAATGAAATGGTTATCAGATATATGGTCAGGTGAATTCTCATCTTAGTTTTTGATAATTTTAATGGCCGAACCTTCAAAGCCATTAACGCTCAGAAAATACATCCCCTTAGAAATATTTTCGATATTAACAGTCGTCAACGGATTATTAATTAAACCGGTCAAAATTGTCTTCCCAATTAAATCCTTCAGGCAATAACTCCATCCGAAAACCAATGTGTTCGCCTTCAGAGTAAATCTATGGCTCGCGGGATTGGGGAATACAGAAAAGCCATTTGCCAATGTAAATTCTCGAATTCCAACCAATTCCTCCACTGTAAGTATGGCAGGGTTTGAAATGGACGAACAACCTTCGGCAGAGCTTACCCAACAGCGGTAGTGGAAATTATTCATTTCGAAATTGACAGAATCAATCGTCAAAGTATCAGAATCAACACCACTAAAAATGTTGGAATTTTTCAAATTTACGAAGTCTAAACCTGCATCCTGTTGCCATTGGCGTTTGGCCGTTTTATCGGTTACCGAAATATTGAACGTGGCTCTCTGCCCGCTTTTGATTAATTCATTAACCGGATTACTCACAATGATTGGTAAGGGGTTGACTAAAACACTTATCTTATTTGAAGAGTCTTTACAAACACCTCCCAATTCGGCAATAAGGTGATAAACACCTGACATTTTGGTTAAGTAAGAAATTCCTGATGTGCCTGAAATTTCCTGATAGTTTCTGTACCAAACCAAACTTGCTGCAGGGGAAACAACTACATTGAATTTGACTTGGCCACCAAAACAAAATGTCGTTGTGTCTTTGGTAGATATGACGGGCTTTTTCATTGAATAAATAGTCAAATCCTTTCCGTTATTGGTTCCAATCGCCGGAGGAATAGAACTGACCACCCTTATTCTGTAACGATAATCTGTGGTAGTGTTCAAAGGTGTAATGGCCAATATAGTGTCTGAACGATTGGATTTTATGGTACCAATTACTACCGGGTTGACAAATTGCCCGATACTATTGCTGAGTTCTGCGGTGAAGACATTGGAAGTGTCAAAAACCCCGCTTGCTTTAAAGGGTACGTTAATTTTATCACCGGCACACTTAATTTGTTTTTCCAAAGCCAAAGTCGCTACTTCCAACCCTGACGGAATGCCACATGTATAAACTGAAATGGCAACAGTATCATTTTTGCCCAGTTGACCTCTATTGTTGAAACCAGTCATACACAAACTTTTCCTATCGGATTTTATAATCCCACTGTGATAAAAGCCGGCATTAACAAAAACAATAGGTGATTGATTTCCAATCAGGGTAAGTATGACCTTTTCGATAATGGTGCCATCACCCATTTGTCCAAAATTGTTTTTGCCTTGTGCATGGAGCATGCCCGAAGCATCAATGGCCAATGTGTAGTCAATTCCGTTGACAACAGCCATCCAGCCATCTTTATCAACAATTTTAGTCGAAGAATCAATTCTACGTATTTCACCCTTTGAATTTCTGAATTTTCCATCATTTCCTTTACTTGAAAAAGCAACCGTATGATAGCCTATATCGAGCATACGGGGATAAGTTACATAATCTTCCAATTTTGCCACTCCTAACTGACCAATATTGTTATTGCCCCATGACCAAAGTCGTCCGTTTGAAGTAATACCATGTGAGTGATTGTCTCCGCAAACAATACTCACCCAAAATGAATCTGACTGCATTTTGACTGGTCTTGACCAGTTTTTACGACTGTTTATTCCCAATTGACCAAATCCATTGTAACCCCAGGCCCAAATTGTTCCATCCGCTTTCAAAGCCAGGCTGTGACTACCTCCTGCAGCAATGTTCGTCCAGTTACTGTCTGCACCGATTCTAACGGGTTTGTTTCTGTTTAGAGTGAAAGCATCACCGATTTGACCAAAATCGCTTTTACCCCATGCCCACAAAGTACCATCACATTTTAGTGCGAGGTTGTGATATTCTCCACAAGAAATGCTGATCCAGTCGTGGTCAGTTCCCAAAGGCACCGGTTTATTCTGCTGAGAATTGGTACCATCACCCAATTGTCCATAAGTATTATCCCCCCAGGCCCAAAGGGTTCCATTTGACTTTAAGGCAATCGTATAGTTGGCCCCGGCCGAAAAACTTACCCAGTTCAATACTACAGATATGAAGACCGGAATCTCTTGTTGCACATACGAACTGTCTCCAATTTGGCCAATATCGTTTCTTCCCCAAGCCATCAAAGAGCCATCTGCTTTTACCCCCATCCCATGATCGTATCCGGCAGATATCATGGTCCAACCAGGTAATGCAGGGTCAACTTGCATTTTTGTTGGAACCCAAAGATTGTTGGTGCTTCCATTACCCATTTGCCCCCTGTTTCCCGAACCCCAAACCCATAAGGTACCGTTGGCCTTCAAGGCCATATTGTGATTGCCGCCCGCCGATATACTGACAAAGTCACTGTTGTTTGAAACCATGATTGGGCTTAAACTGTTTATATTGCTACTGTCGCCCAATTGCCCCAAACCATTCGCCCCCCATGCCCATAATGTTCCATTTGCTTTCAGGGCTAAGGTGTGCGTAAAACCACATGAAACACTCACCCAACCATTTGAAACGGAAGATACGCTGTCTATTTGAACCGGCTTAATTCTTCTGACCGTCCCATGGTCACCCAATTGACCCGAACTATTGAGGCCCCAGGCCCAAAGGCTTCCATCTGATTTTATGCCCAATGAATGCTGGTAACCGGTGGAAATATTGATCCAAAGACGGTCTTGGCCGATTTGCTTTGGGCTTGTCCTGTTAGTAGTAGAGCTATCGCCCAACTGCCCATTGAGGTTGTATCCCCAAGCCCACAAACTCCCATCGGCTTTCAGGGCTATTGTATGGTTGCCGTGTGTACTCGATACACTAATCCAGTTTTGTTCGGTACCAATCTGAGTTGGAAATAAAATTTGCTGTGTCGTTCCGTTTCCCACCTCCCCAAATGCATTGCGACCCCAACCCCATAGGCTGCCATTTGCCTTTATCGCCATTGAATGGTCGCGACCTGCGGAAACCGTAACCCAATCTTCATCGGTACCTATTCTTACCGGACTTATTCTGCCTATTTTACTACTATCGCCCAATTGCCCGTACTGATTGTTTCCCCAGGCCCAAAGCTGTCCATTTCTGATCTCGAGGGTATGACTAAGCCCGGCTGAGACTCTTTGATAATTGTTTCTAAAGGCTATTGAACTTTTGCCTGCCGTCCTGTTGATCTGAGCTGTAGCACACAAACCTGCAAAAAGAAGGTAAAAACAAAAAAGGCGATATAAATAATGCTTCATTGATTGGCTTATACAAATGGAAATCAATATTAGTCTTAAACTTTCAGAAACTCAAAAAAGCAAGATTCTTTTTCCGAAAAATAGCAGTGGATTGATATTTGGATACTATTTCAAGTTTAAACAATTTTTGAATTTGCTTTATATCTGCTTCCCCATAAGGCATGATTAATCATCTTTATTTTAGCTAAAAATTTGGGCATTCTGCCGAAAGTATTATAGGCCGGTCTAAAATTTATTGGAAGCGGAATCGCCGGAATTGCTTCCATATCAAAACCACTTTTCAATATCGAGCCGCCACCTTTGACGGTCAGTGCTCCGGAAGGGGAGTGAGTTTCGGGTTTTCGGCGGTCAGGTGGTAGCCATAGACAGCACATAACTCGTCCGCGTTTGTAACGCGGATGCAAGAGATTGGCGTTTTCAACGCAACGATAATCAATGCAGTAATACTTCAACCAATCCTTTCCCATCTGCATAATCAACGGCACTGCTAAAAACGTAATCCTCGGGTTTGCTAACAATCATTGCTGATACCGGGTTATTGTGTACATAGTCA
>JAGVMN010000022.1 GCA_020053795.1 Bacteroidia bacterium
CAATCAAAATCATAGTTCAGATAAAGGAATGGGTTTTCTGTTTGTCAGAACAGGATTAAAGTGATTTTGGGATGACCATGATTAAAATCCTGTCAATCATTTAATCCCATAAATCATAGTTCAGATAAAGGAATGGGTTTTCTGTTTGTCAGAACAGGATTAGGATGATTTACGTGATGATCATGATTGAAATCCTGTCAATCATTTAATCCCATAAATCATAGTTCAGATAAAGGAATGGATTATCTGTTTGTCAGAACTGGATTAAAATGATCTGTGTGATGACCATGATTAAAATCCTGTCAATCATTTAATCCCATAAATCATAGTTCAGATAAAGGGGTGGGCTGTCAAAGAAATACAATCATGTGGTTGAGATGCTGAAACAAGTTCAGCATGACCCACCCACAGTAAAAATCCTGTCAATCCTGTAATCAAATAAATCCGTGTTCAGATAAAAGGCGAGTCTCCTGACATGCAACATCCATTGTGGTTGATATCCTGAATTTATTTCAGGATCACCAACCACCATTCCTTTCATCCAAATATCACCCCGCTCCCCATCAACTCTTCGCCTTCGTACCATGCCGCAAACTGTCCGGGAGTGATGCCGCGTTGCGGTGTTTCAAAAACAATGTAGATTCCTTTTTCGCGGGCAATAAGTCTTGCGGCTTGCAGTTGCTGGCGGTATCTGATTCTGACTTTAAAGTCTTTTTCTTCGCCGGGTCTCATCTCCAAATCGGGTCTTACCCAATGTGTGTCCTTTACCGGAATAAACAAGGCACTTCTGTATAATCCGGGATGCTCATCTCCCATCCCGACGTAAACTATATTCCCTATGGTGTCCGTAGCAATCACAAAAAGTGGTTGTTCTTTACCGCCAACTTGTAAACCCCTTCTTTGACCAATGGTAAAAAAATGGGCCCCGTTATGCTCTCCGGTTTTTACTCCGTCGGATTTGGCATAGACAAAAGGCTTTGAAAGGTTTTCGAAATCCGTTATTTCCGCTTTTCTATTCGAATATAATTCGGAATCAAATGGAACCTCAATGATATCGCCTTTTTTGGGTTTTAATTGCTGTTGTAAAAAATCGGGCAGTTTCACTTTGCCAATGAAACACAATCCCTGAGAATCCTTTTTCCCGGCTGTTATCAAATTGTTTTTTGCCGCTATTTCTCTGACAACAGATTTTTTCAAATGCCCTATCGGAAACAAGGCTTTAGATAATTGGTGCTGATTGATCTGACAAAGGAAATAGCTTTGGTCTTTGGTGGTATCGGCACCGGCCAATAGCTGGTAAACAGTTCCTGATCCGATTGAAATTGGATTTGTTTCAAAAGACTTCTTTTGGCAGTAATGACCGGTAGCCACAAAGGCTGCTCCCAATTTTTGGGCAGCTTTCAAAAAGACGTCAAACTTAATTTCGCGGTTGCACAATACATCGGGGTTTGGTGTTCTCCCTGCTTCATATTCGGCGAACATATAGTCAACAATTCTTGCTTTATATTCAACACTCAGGTCTATGGTCTGAAAAGGTATTCCCAGTTTTTCAGCAACCAACAGTGCATCGCGGCTGTCTTCTTCCCATGGGCAATCATCGCTGATGGTGACACTCGTGTCGTGCCAGTTTTTCATAAACATACCGATGACATCATAACCTTGTTCCTTGAGCAACAATGCAGCCACCGATGAATCAACACCGCCCGAAAGTCCAACTATAACGCGTGTCATTGTGAATTACGAATTACGATTTTAGATTTACAATTTACCCGCAACACTATTTTAAATTGGCCACTTTATTTCTCATTGTTTCGATAGATGCCACAATTATTGACAGAATTTCATTGGTCTCTTTCTTCACCGGTTGAATTTCTTCTGAAGATAATAATTGCCCTTCTTCAATTATTTCTAACCAATAAATTGTTCGTCTGTCTCCTCTTCAACAATTTTAAGATTGTTAATTAAATCTGCATCTGACTTAGCCCTCAAAGCAGCACGATAGTTTGCACCGATAGAGGTAGCCCTTCTCACAATTTGTTTAGCAATAGCCCAACCAGAAGGTTTGTTTGACAACTCATCGATAAGCATAATTATATCCAGGCCAATCTTTTTAGTCCGGATTTTTAGCTCTTCTTTCAAATTAAGTCAATCAAATAGAACGTTACATTCAAAATCGTAAATCGTACATCCAAAATCGTACATCTCAAATTACTCTTTGATCAATTTCTGACTTCCGATCACCTTTCCATCCTGAATCAATTCAATGGTGTAAAGGCCCGAAGCCAGACTGAATAATGAAACCCTGGTTTCATTGGCAGGGTTGACCGTCTGAGACATCAAGACTTTTCCAGTTACTTCTTCAATTCTGACGGAAAAATTTTGGCCGGTTAAACCTTCTAACTTTAAGATCGCAACATCATTAACCGGATTTGGATACACCAAAAATTTACCTGCTTTATTGAATGTTGAAACACCGGCTCCATTTACAACTTTTAGGGAAATCGTTATTTCTTCGGATGAACAATAATTGGCAGCAATTAGTTTTACAGAGTATGATTTGGCATTTGCATACTCGTGAATAGGATCTTTTTGGTTTGAACTGTCCCCATCACCAAAAATCCAATTGAAAGTATCCGCATCAATTGATGTATTAGTGAAGGTTACCCTTCTTCCATCCATCACCTGAGTGAAACCGACCTTTGCCAGTTTGGAAATGTTCAATTTAAAGTTTAATCCTGGACTGCTTCCACAGGAATTCAAAGCCCAGACATTAAGGTTATTGACCCCGGCACCGGTCCAGTTTATCGTGACTATAGTGTCGGTGTTGGTTCCGACGATGCTGCCGCCACCAGCTGGTAAACTCCATAAATAGGAAGCCGCATCAGCTATTCGGGCTATGCGGTATTTGTGTTGTCCGATGCAAACGGAATCAGCAAAAGCTTCAGCCACCGGAATGACAGGTGCAGGTGGGTTCACCGTTATGGCTAACTTTAATGTGTCCTGCCCAAAATCATTGGATGAAATGAGAGATACCGTTTTTATACCCGGGGTAGTATATTTAAAAGTATGCGGGCCAACACCGGCAGCATTTGAAGGAGAAGCTCCTGCACCGAAATCCCATGAATAAGTGTTGATGACCCCAACCGAACTGTCGGTAACCGTTATATCAGTTCCGGGACAAACCGTTGTTTTGCTGATGCCGAAATTTGCGGTTGGCTTTGTGATGGTACACTTGTTTTGTAAAATAGCAGTCATACGTGCAGGACCGCAGCTATTGGTTTTAATACTTTGGCTCATAATATATATGCCACCTTCTCTATCATAAGCACTCAGGTTGACTTTTCGTTGTCCGCTGCCTATGGAATAATGCATTATTTTAGTATTGTCAATCACATGTCCAAGCTGGTGACCATGACCTAATTCGTGTGTTACAACCGATTGAAAATCAATTTGACTTCCTCCGGGTAAAGAAGTTCCGTAATACCAGTTTCTCAAACTGTCAAATTGTATATCCAACTCATTTACATACCAGTTCCACCTCGTACCATCGAAGCATCCGGAATAAAATGAATAACAAACACCTAAACGGCCGTCACCAAATTTAGTGAATCTGACCAAATTAACGCCATCTCGCAGTATGGTATCTTTTAAGGTGTCATTTCCTATTTCGAAATTAATCAAGGTCCCACATCTCCATGACTCTAATGATCGTAAAAAGGCGTTCACGGCCAATGGTTTAGCCCTGAATTTGGTATTCATATTCCATGTGTATCCGCCTTTACCATTGTCATTGATATGATCTACCATGAAATCCTGGGTGTCGAGCGTTGAGGAGCCATAGGTTGCGTTCAACTGAGCATACTTGATAAATAGAGTTTTGGATGAAGTACCGGATTCATTGCCGGCATTTATTACTTTTATTTTCCCAGATCCTGCACTTGCTGGAATCAATACTTCAATCTTACTGTTTGACCAGGATTTGTAATTGAAAGAAAACTCCGGAGCTATGGTTCTGCCATCCCCATAATCTGCATCAACAAAATATACACCTCCCGTACCCCTTCCGAACCCAAAATTAGACCCGGTAATGGTTAACAATGTTTCAGTTCCGGCTGTGGCTGTATCCCAATCAAAATTGTTTATCACCGGGGTTGCCAAAGGACGTATTTTGCCTTTCCACGGGTCGAGCTCTATGTCTTTCATGTTGATGAAGGAATGACCGTTTAGTTCTGTCAGCCTGCTGTAAAAAGCTCCTGTGATGGAAGGGAAAACTTCCATGTAATCATGAGCCGTTTGTAAATCCTGATCATATTTGACAAATGATTGTACACTGGCTACCGGCAAATACCTTTGAGTAATTGAAGTTTCATTCAGCAGAAACAGACGGCTTTTGTTTAGAAAGAAAACACCTAACTCACCGATTTGAAGTTCGAGTGAAGGGTCGGCTTTGATCATACTTAAATCCACTTGTCCGCCTTCCGTGATGATTTCTATTATAGACGAAGTTAATTGACCTTTGAAAATTTTGAACACCTCAACAGTATTGATTGTATAAATAAAATCTTTACCACTGGTCCACTTTGAAACTTTGTTCGTGACACGTCCCTCTACAACAATTTCCGACATATTGTTTCTTTTTTCAAGTAAAAATGGTTCGATCACACATTGACCAAGACTCAAGGCCGAAGACCAAAATATCAGGAATAAAGTCGGTATTGCTTTTTTCATTTGTTATTGAATAATAATGCCGGCCAAATATCGGTATAAAAATCAAAGCTGTAAAACCTTTAAATTTGAAACGTGATAAAACCATTTGACAAGAGGATCGGGATTATTGGCGGTGGTCAGCTTGGTAAAATGCTGATTGAAAGTGCGGCAGGATGGAATTTGAATTATGTGATTTTAGAAACTGATGAGCATGCCCCGGCTGTGCGATATGCTTCCGGCTTCATTAAAGGAAGTCTTACTGATAGTGCTAAAATAATGGAATTATCAGCTCAGGCAGACGTGATCACTTACGAAATAGAGCATTTGGATGCACACACACTTTTTGAAATAGAACAGACCGGAGTTCTGGTTATTCCTTCGGCAGGCATTTTGAAAATCATACAAGACAAAGGGTTACAGAAGCTTTTTTATGAAAAGCATGGACTGCCAACCGTTCCATTTATTTTGGCAGATAACGAAAAAAAGATTGAAAATCTGAATTCTTTGCGAAGCCATCGCATTGTCATCAAAAACTGCAAAGAAGGCTATGATGGTAAGGGTGTAGAGATAATGGATAAACAGGCATTTGTCCAAAACGGCATGAAACTGCCATTTACGGGACCTTGCATTATCGAAGAGTTTGTAACCAATGCACTTGAATATTCTGTGATCGTAGCAAGAAATAGAACCGGAGATGTTAAGGTCTATCCACCCGTTGAGATGGTGTTTGACGACGAGGCAAATTTAGTGGAATATCTTTTTGCACCGGCCCGATTGACACCGGAACAAGAGGAATACGCCAGACACATTTCACTCGAAGCTATTGACAGGCTGGAAGGAATAGGAATATTTGCCGTGGAGATAATAGGAGATGAGGTTGGCAATTTATTCATCAATGAAATTGCCCCAAGGCCACACAATTCAGGGCATCATACCATCGAGGCATGCATCACATCTCAGTACGAACAACTGAACAGAATACTGCTCGGGCTGCCTCTTGGGGAAACAGATTTGTTGCAACCGGCAGTGATGGTCAATTTGCTCGGGCCTCCCGGCTTCGAAGGGCCTTATTCAATTGAAGGGACAGAAGAAGCATTTAAAATTCCCGGTTTTCATTTGCATCTGTATAACAAGCAAATTTCAAAACACAAAAGAAAAATGGGGCATTATACTGTCATCGCTCCAACCATAGATGAGGCTCTTGATCATGCGATGAAAATAAAGGACTCTTTGCATTTCGCTCCGTTGAATCTTATTCCCGAATCATTAATCAAATAAAAATATGCCATTAGTATCAATCATAATGGGTTCCAATTCCGACTTGCAGGTGATGCAGGATGCGGCCAAGATGTTGGACCATTTTAAAGTGGAGTATGAGATGACTATTGTTTCTGCACACAGAACACCCGAGCGGATGTTTGAATATGCTAAAAATGCACCGAACAGGGGAATAAAGGTCATCATAGCCGGGGCAGGAGGAGCTGCCCATTTGCCCGGAATGGTGGCGTCACTAACGCATTTGCCTGTTATTGGTGTACCGGTAAAATCAAGCAACCTGAGCGGTATGGATTCTTTGCTCTCCATTGTTCAGATGCCGGAAGGAGTACCGGTCGCCACCGTTGCGATCAATGGTGCGGCCAATGCCGGACTTTTATCAGTGCAGATTCTTGGAACGGCAGATGCCAAGTATGCGGCAGGAATAAGGGAATACCGTGAATCGCTCAAGGAGAATGTAGAAGAAAAGGCTGCCCGCCTGGAAGAAGACGGTTACCGTGAGTTTCTCAATTTCATGAATAACCAGTAAATCACTTTGATCTCAATAGACAATACCCTCATTTCAGATGACCTGATCGAGCAAAACTTCCTTTGTAAGCTTACGGAATGTAAGGGCCAATGCTGTGTCATTGGCGACAAAGGTGCTCCTTTGAGTAACAAGGAAGTAGAAATTATTGAAGCTTTGCTTCCGAAAATAAAACCGTATATGACTCCGGAATACGTTTTGGAAATTGACCAAACAGGTTTTTGCGAATTAGACCTCGACGGCGAATATGTTACTACTTGTCAGGAAACCGGTGAGTGCAACTTCGTAATTTACGAAAATGGAATTGCTGCCTGCTCCATCGAAAAGACCTATTATGCCGGTGATATAGATTTTATCAAGCCGGTTTCGTGCCATTTATATCCGGTCAGGATAACGGAATACCCCGATTTCACCGCCGTTAATTATCATAAAGGCGAAATATGCAGCCCTGCCTGTACTTATGGTTCGGAATTAAATGTTCCCGTTTTCAAATTTGTTAAAAACGCACTCATTCGTCAATTTGGAACTGAATGGTATGAGTCTCTGGAGGCTTATGCAAGTAATTCTTACCCCGTAAAATAAACATGATAAGATCAAATCAACATTGGACTTCCCTAATAATCCTCGCTCTCATGGGTGAACTTTTGTATCCTTCCTGTTCTCCAAAACCTAAAAAGGAAACCGATGAGCAACCAAAAGAGGAAAGTTTTGAAATAAAAACCCTTTTGGGAGATGTGGCTGATTCCATAAGACTGACTGAAGGATTGAGGATTGTACAATCAACAGAAACTCCCTCGCCATCCGGAATGATACTGAATGGGAATTCCGAATTCTTATTTGTCGCCCAAAGTCCTATTGATGCTTCAAATAGCACAGTGTCAAAGTTGATAACGAGTCCGATTGTCTATGAACTGAATGCCGAAAACGGATCGGGGAATATTAGGGAGCATAATGGGCCCATGAGTAAGGGAATTTCCGGTATAGGAACCAATCACAGGGCAATATGTCAGACGGAATGGGGTACGGTAATCGTGGCACCCGTATATCAGGTTAAAGAAAAGCTGTCTGATTCTGGCAAAGGATATTTGATGGAATGGGATCCGCAATCACAATCCGCTAAATCATTAAAATATTTAGGGAAAGCTAACTTCACTTCTGTGGGAACTTTTGTTGACAACGATGGAACCAGAGCCATTTATTATTCCGACCTAAGCTCAACCAATTCCTTTCTCTATAAATTTGTTCTGGGTGTGAACCAACCAATAGATTCCGGTAAACTCTATGTAGCCAGTTTCAAACATGGCTACTGGATTTTGATGGATGTGAGAACAAATACTGTTATCAATTCCAAATACAAAAAGCAGGAGGATGTTCAGGAAAACCTTCATGCTGCCTCAGAAATGGCGGGGGCTACTACTTTTTTGCCCATCACTCATTTGGGCGTTGACCCGACAACAAGACAACTGGTTATTTCCGTTTTGCCCAATGAGAGTCGAATGGTTTTATTTGGTGGATTGTATTCTTTGGGCGAAGAAGGAGGCAAGTCAGATGCGGTCATTTTTCACAGGGAAACCATGATATTGGGCAGCCCCGACAGCAAATTCTCACATCCCTATTGCTTTAGCTTCGATAAAAAGGGAAATATTTGGATAGTCAACAGTCTGAGTGAGGCGGAATTTCGCAGTCCTAACTATTCTTACAGTAAAAATGGCTTGGTACTCACGCCCAGACGAGGACCACAAACGGGTTTGTCATTTCTGGTTGCCACTGCAGGGCGTGAAAGAAAGTTTACCGGAATGGCATTGAGTGAGACGGGACCAATGTTGTTCCTCGGCCTGACAGACGCAAAAAACTCAGGTAAAATTCTTCAATTGCAAGGCGAACTATTGGAAAAAGTCGGGAATTGATAGAAAGAAAATGAATATGAAGGTTTGATTTACCTTTCTATTTTATCACAATCTCATTCGATATTTTACTCCTGACGGAAAAGTAACCTAGTGCATTTCCGGTGATATTTGAAATGGGGTTTACCGCCGGAGTATCAAAAGGTGAACCTGACCGGCTTGCCTGTGCCTCCACATCAAGCAGATAGTTATAGTAGTTTTTGCTGATGGCGTATTGGTTTATTGTAACGGTGTCGCTCTTTTCAAAAGCAAAAGGGAATGTAAAATGGAGGTATTGTCCGTCAACCAATGCATCGTCATTTAAAAAATAACCATAGTCACTTTTCAAAATATAGTTCTGATAAATATCCCAGAGATAATAGTCACCAACACCTGGTTTTTCCAGTCCGTGCTGACTTATATAATAGCCTTCCTTAAAAGGGAATTTTTGTTGCTTGAATTCATAAGTAAGTGAATCAACCTTTTCCTGAGCCAGGCATTTCTCGGTAGCCGTATATTTCCGGTTGTCGTAATTAACAGTCAAGGTATAAGTCTTGCCTATAACGCTTTGACGGCCTGTTTTGGTGGAATAAATGCCTTCGTTCGTATAGAACAATGTATCCACCGTTGCTTGATCATCTGAGATGGTAACAAAGGCATCAGTAACATAGGGGGGAGGATTATTATCGAAATAATCCTGTGTTAGGGTAAGTTTTATCAACCAGGGTTTATTATCAGTGTCAATGTTTCCTTCAATAACGAGCAGTGTTTTTCCGTTCTGCAACTCGGGAAACACGACTTTTCGGCAGGCCCCCGCTGCAATTGCGGTTATGATCAAAATTAATATCAGTTTTCTGAACATCAGCTTAAAATTTAAAGTTCCAGGTTACAGAGGGAATAATCTTAAACAAAGCCACCTGTTCTGCTTGCGGCTCTTTGGTGTCCACTTGCTTTCCGTCAACAATAATCTTCCTTGTCGAAAAGGTGATGGTGTAGGCATTCTCTCTGGCGTAGAGGTTATAAATGCTGAAATTCCAACTGCTTTCGTAACGCTTTTTCTTTTTAGTATCAATATTCACTCCTATATCTGCTCTGTGATAGGTGGGCATTCTGTAATTATTTCTGCCATCGTAGTGGGGCACAATCTTTCCGTCGTAACCGTATCTTCGGCCCGGAAATGTGACCGGCTGCCCGCTGAGTAAAACAAATGTTCCGCTTAATGCTACCCTTTTCGAAAGCTGATAAGTGCCAACCAAACTGATATTGTGCCTGCGGTCATTCTGTGCGGCGTATGCTTTGTTCCCATTGATTCCGTTAACCTTCCGCTGTGTTTTAGCCAATGTGTAAGAAAGAAAACCGTTGAATTTTTTGCCTGATTTTTTCACGAATAATTCCAATCCGTAAGACCAACCTTTTCCAATGAGCAGTTCCGCGTCCATCTGTTCATTGAAAAACAAAATGGCTCCGTCGCGGTAATCAATCTGATTCTGCATGGTTTTGTAATAGACCTCCACTGAGGTTTCGATATCATATTTGAAATTGTGGAAATAACCCAAAGCCACCTGATCGCCCACCTGAGGTTTGATGTTGATATTGGCCGGTATCCATTGATCCGTTGGCAGGGTAGAGGTGGAGTTGGCCGCTTGCTGAACATATTGATAAGTTCGGTCGTACGAGGCCTTTAGTGAAACTTCTTTTGAAATGCTGTAGCTCAATGCCATCCGGGGTTCCAGGCCTCCGTAGGTATTGTACCATTCGTTCTTTTTGTAGGTGATGGTGTCAATAGGAGTGGGGCGTCCCTTTTCATCTCTCGTGTATTTGTATTCAGGTGCTGAACCCAGATTGTTGAAAGAAGACAAACGCAGGCCATAACGCAATTTCAGGCGTGTATGAACTTTGTACTCGTGATCAACATAAGCAGCCGATTCAATAGCCCTGCGTTCAGAATACTGAAATTTCTTAAAAATAGAGGTTGGCTTCAATGGCTCTATCAACCCCGGGTTGAAGGTATGATGAATAATACTGGCCCCAAATTCTACCTTGCTTTTTGGCGAATAATAATTGGCCATATCCGCTTTCAGGCTCCAGTCTGTAATTCCCTGAGTGACACTTAGATTTTGTTCGTCAGAAATATCGAAACTGAATTGATATCGAAAATCACTAAATATAAAAGTGATATTGGAGAAAAGCTTCTGACTGAACACATGGTTCCATCTGGCTGTAGCGGTGGCATTTCCCCAGTCCAGACCAAAGAGTTCTGTAAATTTAAAAACATCACGACCAAAATAACCCGATACAAAAAGCTTGTCTTTGTCGCCCATAATGTAATTGGCCTTCATGTTCAGATCGTAGAAATACAGCTTATTTTCCTTGATTTCATCATTGGGAGCCAAGGGCAAAAATATATCGGCATAGGAGCGGCGGCCCGCCACCATAAAAGAGGCTTTGTCTTTTTTTATAGGGCCTTCCAGAGTCAGGCGACTTGATATGAGACCAATTCCTCCGGTACCTGCAAATTTCTTTTTGTTGCCATCTTTCATTCTGATGTCTATGAGCGACGAAAGTCTTCCGCCGTATTTAGCCGGAATGCCTCCCTTATACACCTCCAGATCTTTGATGGCATCGCCGTTGAAAACCGAGAAGAAACCCAGCATGTGCGAGGCGTTATAAACAGGAGCCTCATCGAGTAAAATGAGATTCTGATCTTGTGCCCCGCCTCTGACATTGATACCGGCATTGCCTTCTCCGGCAGATTGTATTCCGGGCAAAAAAGTGATGGTTTTCAATACATCCACCTCGCCGAACACCACGGGAATCTGCTTTATGGTTTCTATATCCATCTTCACCACATTGATCTTTTTGTTTTCTACCTCTTTGTCCAGTTTATTCCCTTTGATCACCACCTCTTCAAACTCCTTTGCCTTGCCTTTGAGTTCTATGTCCAGCTTGATGTTTTGGTTCAGGGTAATGGTTTTTGCTATATCTTCATATCCCACATATCTGAAAATCAGCGTATAGTCACCTTTGTCAAGTGTAAGTGAATAAAAACCATAATTATTTGAAATCACCCCCATCGCTTTTCCCTGAACTCTGATGGTGGCTGCAATCAGTTCTTCGCCGTTTGCGGCATCGGTAATGTTTCCGCTCACTGTAAATTTCTGTGCCTGAGCCACAGATACCTGAAGGAGTAATGTCAATAATAAAAATCGAAATTTTGACATGCTTGAAACGTAAGGCTGCAAAAGTACTCGTCTGCAATCAGTTGAAGTTTCTGCATAGATTAATTATTCCGAAATTCTGACAAATCAGGGTTCATTTCTCCTGAAAGTGGACTTTCTTACTGATTATGAATTCGATAAGTTCGTTTTTCATTTTATAGAGCATTTGATTTACATTTGTCTGATAATCC
>JAGVMN010000030.1 GCA_020053795.1 Bacteroidia bacterium
AAAAAAATCACCACAAAATATCAGAAGCAAAAACACAAGCAGGATATGGGCAGACGAAGCAGCATAGAACCAATGATAAGCCATGTCAAGCAGGACCATCGTTTAGGCAGAAATTATCTGAAAGGCTTGATGCAAGGCTCCCGCTCTGCGGTTGGTGCATTACACAAGGCTGGAAACTCTGGTCAAAATTTTACCCCATCCAAATGGTACCCTTTCAGTGGAAAATGGGGCGTATTGAGGGTTGGCTATTTTATGATATTTCAAAATGACATACACCTGAAGCCCTCAAACCGATTCATTGTTTGGACCGGCCATCATGAGGCTGCAACCTCTTGCATCGCTATAATCTGTGCGACCCAATATTTCAAAACTACTGTCTGGGTTTACCTTTCCCAAATCTGAAGTAGCAATAAAACAACAGGAATGAATATTGGCCAAATCAATAATCCTCAGGTTACCGGTCTTCCCTGTTTCTTTTAATTGACAAGGATCTGATGTATCTCCAGCCATAACAGACATCCATGGAGGACAATAAAACAAACCATCGTTTTTTGCATAAGCCACACTTTGCAATTCAGTCATGCCATACTCAGAATGAATTTGAGAGACACCAAAGGACTTTTTCAATAACTCATGTACCTCTGGCCTGGTAAATTCCTTCTTTCTTCCTTTCATCCCGCCGGTCTCCATCAAAATAATGTTATCGCTCAGGGTCATGGAAATTTCACTGGCCAAATCCAGCAAAGCCCATGTAACCCCAATCAAAATCACCTTTTGATTGGTTGAGATGTACTTTTTTAAATAGGTGGAGAGTTGGTTGAAATCTGTTGTAAACAGACAATCCACTTTTCTAATTGAAATATCCATCAGACTTTGAACCATAAAAATAAGTGAGGATGTTTTCCGTTCGGTATATCCTGGAAGAAGGGCAAGAAACACGAATTCATCAATTGAACCATAGAAATATTCGAAACACTTCAAAAAAGAGGACTTGCAAAATTCTAAATCCTGAATGTAATGTTTACTCATACCTGATCCGGTTGTAGAACTACTTTCAAAAATTCGAGCAAAGGAACCTGAACCGGTCATTATTTTATGAGTCTTGAAAAGTTCAATTGGTAAAAATGGAATTTCGGAAAAGTGTGTTATTTTTGACGGAACGATTCCCATCAGATCAATAAAATGCTTATAAACAGGATTATTTACGGCCTGATATTGAAATATATCCAGTGCAAATTCGTTGAAAGTGGAATTTGTAATTGAAAATATGGTCTCTTGATTTTTCAAATGAATAAATTGTCTGCCAAAATTATGCAATCGGGCATCTTGCGTTGCAAATTTTTTTTTGTATGCGGTTCGTTTTTTTTTGGTTGCACTGACCATCAGCCTGAAACCGGTAACCCCCCGGAACTTTGGTATGTGAGTAACAGGCAAGTTCTGGATGCAGATTCTAATTCTTCTCTTGTCATTACCTTGGGTTATAGAGATATTGATGGCGATTTAGGTTTAAATGTCAACGACACGTTTCCACCATTTAATGCGGGCAGCCCTTACCAATTCAACTTAAAGGTGAACCTTTATGAATGGAATAACGGTAAAGAAGATACTATTTTTGAAGATCGAACGAACAGAAACAGCCCACAAGTATTTCATCAGCGAATTCCAAATATCAAACCAACAGGAAGAAACAAACGAATTGAGGGAACTATAGAAATATTATTTCCGGTAAGCCCTTTGACACTTTATCCGGATATTATAAGAGGTTATTTTCAATTAACCGACCAAAAACTACAGAGTAGTGAGATAATTTCGAGTGAACTGATTTACCTTGAACATTAGTTGTACATTAAAGTAAACGAAAACGACCAGCAATTTCAAAATGGGGGAATGTGAAGCAAATCACCAAATTTCCTTATGTTTGCCGTCTTTTTCAAAGAGCCTATTCTATTTTTACAGGAACTGGAACATTGTTTGAGCTTGCAAAAATTAAAAGTATGAACGCTATGAAAACATTAACACACATTAGAAAAGTTGTTATCACAACGCTTTTTCTGGGAACATTAACCCTTACAACCTTTGCACAAAAGTTCGCTTATGTTGACACTGAGTACATTTTATCGCAATTGCCAAGTTACCGATCAGCCCAAAAGCAAATTGATGAGATTTCCGAAAAATGGCAAAAAGAAATTGACCTGAAATACGACGAGATAGACAAAATGTATAAGGACTATCAGGCAGAAAAGGTAATCCTAAGCGGAGAAATGCAAAAAAAACGGGAAGATGAAATTATTGAGAAAGAGCGGTTAGTTAAAAAGCTTCAACAGGAAAAATTTGGATATGAGGGTGAGCTTTTCAAAAAAAGACAGGAGTTAATAAAACCTATACAAGATCAGGTTTTCGCTGCCATACAAAAAACGTCCAAAGACAATGCACTTGATTTTATTTTTGACAAATCAGGTGATATGGTTATGCTCTTTACCAATGCAAAGTACGACAAGAGCAATGAGGTACTTGAAGAACTGGGCGTAGTGCCAACTGCCACCAAACCTATCGACAAGAATAAATTACCCCCCGGAAATGGTGAGAAAAAACCAATGGAAATGCCACCAAGATAATTCGATCTATAATAAACTATAAAACCTAAAAAATGACAAATAATTTTAAAAATGTGTTGATGGTAATCTTGTTGCTTACAACAACAATTGGTCATGCTCAAACAAAAGTTGCCCACATAAACACGGGAGACATTCTTCAAAAAATGCCTGAAATTAAAGAGGTTGAGAAAAAACTAGGCGAATATCAGGCCTCCTTCGAAAAAGAATTATTGGTAATGCAAAAAGATCTCAAAGACAAGAATGAAGCCATTGAAAAACTCACAGCAATACCAACTACTCCAAAATCGGTATTAGAAGTAAAGCGAAAAGAGTTGGAAGATTTATATGCCAACTATCAGCAATTTCAGCAATCAGCTCAAGAGGAACTTGCAGGAAAGAGAGAAGAGTTGTTGCAACCAATTATCAAAAAGGTAAAAGATGCTATCATACTGGTTGCCAAAGAAAAGGGTTACGATTACGTATTTGATGCCACCGAAGGAGGGGGAATGATATTTGGAGATACTAAACACGATATCATCAACGATGTGTTGAAGAAGCTCAATATCACTGAACCCGCGGTAACACCGGTAACTCCTAAATAATGATCAAAGGGGCAAATTTGTCCCGTAGTGCCCCTATTGGAATATTTGATTCGGGAATAGGCGGACTCACCGTGGCAAGAGCGATTAATGAATTGTTGCCTGGTGAAAACCTTATTTATTTCGGAGATACTGCCCATTTGCCTTATGGCGATAAATCTTCGGAGGCCATCAGGTATTATGTGTCAAAGATTTCAGACTTTTTATATCAGAATAATTGCAAGGCTTTGGTGATTGCCTGCAATACTGCCTCGAGTGTTTTAGAGCGATCTTCCTTACCCCCTTTCAACAAAAAATTGGTTATAAACGTGGTTGACCCTTTGGTGAATTGGTTCACAAACCATCGGGAAATAAAGTCAATTGGGGTGATTGGAACTAAGAGAACGATCAAAAGTGGTATTTACCTTCGCAGACTTAGGTCAAAAATTCCTGAAATAGAAGTAAAAAATCTATCTACCCCACTTTTGGCTCCTATGATTGAAGAAGGTTTTTTTAATAATAATATTTCTAAAGCCATCATTGCTTCATATCTCGATAAACTTCCGGAAATTGATGCCTTGATACTGGCTTGTACACATTATCCATTAATAAAGAATGAAATCTCTGCCTACTATCATAACAAAATCCCTTTGATAGATGCTCCTTTTCTAGTGGCCGAACAGTTGGCCAATCAACTTGATAAATTGGAGTTAAAAAATAACCTTAGTAAGCCGAAACATCAGTTTATAGTATCAGACTTTACCGATTCATTTGAGCAAACTGCCAGACTCTTTTTTGGAGAATCGGTACATTTGAAAGAGAAGAATATATGGAAACAGACAGGATACCGCTTGTGAATTATCATTTACCATTGGTTAAATCGCAACTTCATCTTTAATTTGCCTCTTTATCTTCGAGTTATATTTTATCTCAACTCAGAAAATGCCCGGTTTGAATTGGAATATATTGATTTGTGACACACTCCATCAAAGATTTTTGGAGGATTTGACTTTTCAATATCACATTGATTACAGACCTGGCATTACTTACACAGAAGTTTGTGAGATCATATCAAAGTATGAAGTCTTAATTATTCGGACAGGAATAAGTGCCGATAGAAATTTAATAGAGAGGGGAGACAACTTAAAGATTATTGCCAGAGCCGGATCAGGGCTTGATAATATTGATGTATCATTTGCCGAAATGAATGGTATTGTCTGCGTGAATTGCCCGGAGGCAAACCGCGATGCAGTGGCCGAACAGGCCATAGGAATGCTTCTTAGTTTGACATCAAATATTGTTAAATCAGACCGCGAAGTACGCCATCATTTATGGGATAGAGAAGGCAACAGAGGTATAGAAATTGGAAAAAAAACAGTTGGAATAATTGGTTATGGAAATACGGGTAGTGCCCTCGCCCGAAAGCTAAGTGGCTTTGGTTGCAAGATTTTGGCTTACGATAAATATTTGAGTGGCTTTGGATCTGAAACGGTTCAAGAGTGTCAGATGCAATCTGTTTTTAATGAAGCAGACATTCTCAGTTTTCATATTCCACTGAACGAAGAAACAGAACAAATGGTTAATGAGACTTACCTGAATCAATTTCGAAAACCATTCTATTTACTGAACCTTTCCAGGGGGAAAATCATGGTCTTGAATGCCATATTGAATGCGATGGATACCGGAGCAATTTTGGGATTTGCCACCGATGTTTTGGAAAACGAAAACTTGCGTGCACTAACAGTGGATCAAAGAAGAGATTTCGACAATTTGGTAGAACGAGACAATGTGATTATTACGCCACATATTGGTGGTTGGAGTACAGAATCGTACGAGAAAATTTCTATCATTTTGGCAAAAAAAATAAAAGTGGCCCATGAGAACTTGGTTAAAAATGGAAATGTTTTGCTTAACGAGTGATTTTTCCTTTTTTTGCAGCATTATTGCAAAATAAATAATTGACAAAAGCAACAAATATTGATAAGAATCAGATTTAATGAAGAGTGTTATGAAAAAAAGAATTTACCTGTTAATGTTTCTGACCATATTTACCGGTCAACTGTTTGCCCAGTCAAACTTAGGTGAAATAAAAGGCAAACTCACTGATAAAAGCACAAAGGGGCCTGTTGAATTTGCAGATGTGTTGGTTTTCAAAGACGGAATAAGGAAATCTTATGCTTTATCTGGTGATCAGGGAAACTATTATGTTAAGGCTCTGGAACCCGGTTCATATTCCATAACAGTTAAACACGCGAGTTACAGAGAAGCTAAAACTGATGATATCATCGTTTCGGCTAATAAAGCCACGACAGTTAATTTCGAATTGGAAACAGAGGGAATTGGCTTGCCGCCCGTAGTTGTCCGTTACAAACCGCCAATAATTAACCCAAATGAGAATACAAAAACTATTACAAGTTCTGATATTGTGAAGTTGCCTACCAGAAGTTTGGGTGAAATTGCTAATATTTCCTCAGGAGCCAGCAGTACAAGGAATGGAATAAGTTTTATTGGTCAAAGACCCGATGCTACCAGAACCTTTATTGACGGGATAGCCGTCATTGGATCATCCAATCTTCCTCAAGCAGGTATTGGTCAAATAGATATCATTCAGTCTGGGGTTCCGGCACAGTTTGGAGATTTTACGGGGGGGGCCATAAGTGTCACTACCAAAGGTCCATCAAGAATTTATCAAAAGTCTTTAGAGATTATTTCCTCCAGTATGTTCAACCCTTATCACTATAATCAGGTTGAGGGTTCATTACAAGGGCCATTGAAAATTAAAAACAAAGGCGGAGGCGAAAAAGAATATGTTGCCTGGGGTTATCAATTAGCAGGGAACATTAATTATCAAAAAGACCCTGATCCGGCATACGGAGGCATGTATGTAATTAAGGAAGACAAGTTGAAAGAAATTGAAGAAAATCCATTGGCCCCAAGTAAGGTTGGAAGCGGATTCATTCCACGATCTTCATACCTCACACAGGACGATCTTATAAGGCAGAAAGCCAGAAGAAATGTTGCTCAAATAAATAGTGTTGTTCAGGGTAAACTGGAATTTCAACCCAACCGCAACACGACTATTACGGCTTATGGTAGCTTTAATTACCTGACACGAAATCAATATTTTGGTGGTAGTTCAAGTCAAAGGGCAGATTATTTGCTAAACTACAAGCAAAACAGAAATGTCACTGATCAGACTTATAGAACTTATCTTAAATTTACCCAGCGTTTGAGAAGTACGAATACGGATGATAAGGCAAAAGGAGACACATCCAAACCTTTATTTACAGATGCTTTTTATTCTGTGCGGTTAGATTATCAAACCCGCTTTGTGAATGTTGAAAACCCGGAACATGGTGAAAATTTCTTTGATTACGGATATTTGGGTAAATTTACCAGATATCGCACCCCTCAATATAACTATAATTCCGGCACGCAAAGTTTTATTGATCAAAATGGCGATACCGTGACAAGAACCGGCTTTTGGGAACTTAAAGGATTTACAGATACATTACTAACCTTCCAGCCCGGAAAGCAGAACAGAATCGTTTCGAGATACACCGAAAATTTCTTTAAAAATGCTGCAGAAAAGGGGAACAAGGTCATTAATGAAAACGAGGTCATTGAAGGGCAAGGATTGTTGAATGGTATGGGGCCTCAAAACACCTATTCTCTATGGAATAACCCCGGAACTGTCAGCTATTTTTATGAAAAAAACCAAACCGAAAGAATATCGGCCTATGCCATGGGCGAAGCATCTCTGAATTTGAAAAACAGACATGACCTGCAATTTGGAATGATGTACGAACAAAACATTGCCAGCCGATATGCAATTGCTCCATTTGGACTTTGGAGGCTCATGCCGCAATTAGTAAATGGCCAAATCACGTTAGACAAAAGAATTGGTATCAATTCATACGACGAATTTGGAAATTTTCTTGATACCGTTAATTATAGCAGCATAGCCGATCCATCGCAACAAAGTACTTTTGATAAAAAGCTCAGGCAAAAACTCATTGACACAAAAGCCCGCGATGCACAAGGTAACCTTTATACCAACACCTCCTTTATCGACATCAGTTCTTTAGACCCAAGTATTTTTTCAATTGACATGTTCAGTTCAAATGAACTTTGGAATAATGGCAACACATATCAGGCTTATTATGGCTATGATTATCTGGGCAACAGGGTTCGAAAAAGACCAACTCTCAATGAGTTTCTCAACAATAAACAGAAGCGGAGCGTTGGTTCTTTTGCACCGGTTTACAATGCAGTTTGGCTGCAAGACAAATTTACTTTTAAAGATTTGATTTTTAGATTGGGCGTAAGGATAGAACGATATGATGCCAATCAGCCCGTGTTAAAAGACCCATATTCGCTGTACCCAATCAAATCGGCAGGAGAAGTTAAAGAACTCAATGGAAAAGCCGTAAACCATCCGGACAATATAAATTCAGACTTTGCAGTATATGTAAATAACACTGATAACCCAACTGAAATTGTAGGATACAGAGATGGAAGTGTTTGGTATAACGCTAATGGTATTGAAGTGTCAAGTGCTGATTTTTTAGCAAATAAAACCACAAGTGGTCGGATTCAACCCTATCTTGTAGAACCTGAAAATCAGAAATTGACCAACAAATCATTCACAGACTATACACCGCAAATCAATGTTTTACCAAGAGTATGGTTTTCATTCCCCATCAACACCGAAGCACAGTTTTTTGCGAATTATGATGTGATGGCACAAAGACCTCCTGACGGAGCGACCTTTACACCGATCAACACTTATTATTTCCTTGAGGCAAATTCAGGAGGTACCATTGCCAATTCTGCGTTGAAACCCAGGATACGGACCAATTATGAATTTGGATTCAAGCAAAAGCTCGGCACCAATTCCGCTTTGAGCATTATTGCAACTTATGCCGAGACAAAAGGCGATTTCGGTTTGATCAGGGTAAATCAGGCTTATCCAATTGCTTACAACACCCGTGGTAATATTGATTTCAGTACCACCAAAGCATTTAGAATAGAATATGAATTGCAGGGAACGGGTAGGGTTTCGTTAACTGCAAACTACACATTATTGTTTGCCGATGGAACGGGTTCAAACATCAATTCACAAGCTGCACTTATTGCCGCAAATCAACCAAACCTTAGATCCTTGTATCCATTAGATGTTGACATACGCCATAAACTGGTATCGGTATTAGACTATCGTTTTGAAGATAAAACAAAATATACGGGACCCGTTTGGTTTGGCAAAAAGATATTTGCCGATGCCGGTGTAAATTTTATTTTCAATGCACGTTCTGGTGCTCCATATAGTCGCAACAAGCAAGCAGTATCTGATGCACAATCTGACTTAGGAAGAGTTCAAAGAAGTCAGATAGATGGCAACCCTTATGGATCAAGAATGCCCTGGCAGTTTAGAGTAGATATGAATTTGAATAAGAATTTTGAGATTGAAAAAGTAAGAAAGAAAGAAGGCCGAATGCCATCATATAAACTGACGGCGTTCTTATGGGTCGAAAATTTGCTCAATCAGAGAATTGTAGATGCTGTTTATCAATTTACCGGACTTCCCGGAGACGATGGGTATCTTAATTCACCACAGGGTCAACAGTATATTTCTGAACAAGCGAACACCCAGTCTTTCATCGATCTATACAAGGTGAAAGTGGACAACCCGTATAACTACATTACCCCAAGATATGCGAAATTGGGAGTAAAAATGTATTTTTAATTAAAACAAGCCATGAAAATGATAATTTTAAACAACGACAATATGAAACGCTTAATTCTTACCGCTGCCATTGGTTTGATGTTAATTGATGTTTCGGCACGCGAAAGTGTTGGAACCGGCAAAAGTGTTGCACCATCAAATACACCAAGAAAATTAATGAAATTCGGAGTGGATTGTCAGCCGGCTACAGCAAGTGCCGATTTGGATATAAACAATGTCAGAACCAAAATTCTGAATGGCGGTGATATGTGGTGGGATTTGTCAAATCCAAAATATGAGATTCCCAAAATTAATGACTTAAATGCCGTGAGGAAAAATTCTTTGTTCGCCGGAGCTATTTGGATCGGAGGTTTTGAGCAGGGAAGTTTGAAAATTGCAGCAATGACCTACCGTCAGGGAGGTTCTGATTTTTGGCCGGGTCCATTAGACACTAAGACAGCTAATACCAACTCTGAAAACTGCAAAGCCTACGATAAAATCTTTCAGTTGACCCGCGAAGAAATAATAGCCCATGCCGAAGCTGCTAATTCCGGAAGCCTGCCAAAGATTACTGATAACATCCGAAACTGGCCTGGTAACGGTGTAGGGCTTGATGCCCCTGAATATCTGGCCCCTTATGTAAACAAAGGCGGAAGTCCGTTATATGAGCCTGAGCAAGGAGATTACCCGGTTTTGCAAAATGAATGCAAGGGAATGCCAATTTCAGACGACGACAATTTACCGGATGACCAACCTGACAAAATGTTGTGGTTTGTTTACAATGATAATGGGAATGTACACACAGAAACGAATGGATTGCCTATTGGACTTGAATTGCAAACAACTGCCTTTGCTTATGCTACTAACAACGAAATCAACAATATGACCTTTTATAAAACTCGAATCATTAACCGAGGAAGCACCTCATTGGAAGAAACATATTTTGGAGAATGGGTTGATGCGGATCTTGGCAATTATTCCGATGACTATGTGGGTTGTGATGTGGGGCTTAGTCTGGGTTTTACTTATAATGGTGATGACAACGATGAAGGGGTTTTGGGCTATGGATTGAATCCACCCTCTGTAGGTGTCGATTTTTTCGAAAGTCCGAGAAAAGATACTATCATGAATGGCGACACCACCACTTTTGAACTGGGCATGAGCAAGTTTGTTTATTATAACAATGATTTTACCCTCAAAGGCAACCCGACTCAGGCTATTCACTATTATAATTATCTGAGAGGCCGATGGACAAACGGAGACCCTATTAAATGGGGTGGTGACGGTTTTTCCGGTTCTCAACCTGCCAATTACATGTTCCCCGGAACAACCGACCCGGCACATCCAAATGATAACTGGACTGAACGGCAGGCGGGCAATACCCCTGCAGACAGACGCTTTCTACAAACCTCCGGACCATTTACTTTGAAACCCGGAGCCATTAATTATGTTACAATTGGTGTGGTGTGGGCAAGAACAAGTGCAGGAGGTGCCGAGGGTTCATTGTCTCAGTTAAAAGCCGCGAGTCGTAAAGCCCAGGAACTTTTTGACAATTGTTTTGATATTCTTGATGGACCGGATGCTCCGAAAGTTGAAGTAGTCGAACTAGACCAGGAATTGGTTTTTAATTTTAAAGAAACTCGGAATTCTGAACTATATTCAGAGGCCACCTATGTAGATGGTAAACTGAAATATTACCGTTTTCAGGGTTACCGTATTTATCAACTCAAAGACGGAACGGTAGGCACAGGCGATTTGGAAGATGTAAGCTTGGCCAGAGAGATATTTATTAGCGACCTTAAGGACAGTATTACCCAATTGGTTAACTCTCCTTTTGACGGAACCTTAGGTCAGCCATTACCAAAACTTATGGTTTCAAGCACTAATGAGGGGTTGGTTCACACATTATCCGTAAAGGAAGATGCATTTGCTACCGGTTCAAACAAAAATGTGGTTAATTTTAAAAATTATTATTTTTTGGTTCTTTCTTATGCAGGATTACCTGGTCATCCTGCCGAAGAATATTTAGCAGGTAGAAGAATAAGGCAGTTTAGTGCATCGCCCCATAAACCAATTGGAAATTCGGAAGGCGGCTATACTTTGAAAACAAAATACGGCGACGGGCCTCAGATTATTCGAATGGAGGGAACCGGTAATGGGGGTATGCCACTCGAATTGGATGACGCATCTGTTAATGACATTTTAAAAAATAATTTTAACACCTTTTTAGCTCATCCTAAGTACAAAAGAGGAAGTGGGCCGTTAGATATAAAGGTTATTGATCCTATCAAGGTTCCAAAAGGAGATTTTGAACTAACCCTCCTTGAAAAGCCTATTCCAACAAGTCCAAGATTAAGGGATATTGGCTTGATTGATTCAAACACAACATGGATTTTAGTAAAACTTCCGGGTGATACCATTTTTGCTGACACTACAATTAATTATTCCAATCAGCAAATTCTTATCGAATCTAAAGGCGGTAAGAAAATTGGTGATTGGGGGCTTGCTATTTCAATAGGACAGGTGAAAGCTCCAAGTCGGGATGTTAATGATAAGTCTAACGGATTCATAAGTTGGGAGGTTTTATGGGAAGACAACAGCAAACAATGGCTTACAGCAACGCCTGATTTGGATAATCAACCGATTTATGACTGGATCAGGTCAGGTGGACAAGGGTCTAATCTACCAACAAAAGACTATTCAATAAATGATTATTTCCTGGGTTCGGACCCCTTAGATCGTTTTGAAGTATATGAAAAAATATGGAATGGCCGGGTAGCACCATATCGTTTAGCGAGCAGGAATGTTTATAATACACAGACCCCACCACAACAACCAGCTCAAATGGTCCAGGGTCCTGCATTTGGCGGTGACGCTGTCGGGTCTGTTATGCCTATGACCAATCCATACCTTACCCTTGAAAATCTTTCGAGCATAGATTTGGTCTTTACTGATGATAAATCAAAATGGACCCAATGTATTGTTCTGGAAATGGGCGAAGACGAAGGAAACAATTTCCCTATCGGTACCAAAAAGTTCCACCTCAGAAAACAGGCTTCTCTTGACATAAATGGTAATGAGGTGGTCGGTGAACAAGGCAGAAGTTGGTTTCCGGGATATGCCATTAATCTTGAGACTGGAGAACGATTGAACATTATCATCAGTGAAGACAGTTATCAGGGGTCTGAAAATGGAAAAGATATGAAATGGAACCCTACTGACAGAGGGAACTATCCTGATGACTTCGGTAATAATTATTCGGTGGGGTATCCCAGTTTAGGAGGGCGTCATTATATCTATGTTATGGGTTCGTATGATGGCTATTTGAGTGCCATTAATCCGAACAAAGCATATAGCAAAGGTCCTACCTACGATGGTGGCTTAGGGTATTTGCAAATTTATATGTCCATGGAAACTATGTCTGACAAACAAAAATCTGATGCCATCTATCAGCGGGTTATGTCGCAATGTATGTGGGTGATGCCAGCCATGTTGGCTGATGGATTTAAGATGAAAGAAGTTGGTGGAATGCCTGTTCCCCCTACAGAAGTTAGTGTCAAATTACGGGTTAAAAAACCATACAGGTATTTTAATACTATTGCAGATTCAAAGAATAGCGATAATCCGAAATACAGTTTCAATACCAATAATATTTACACAGAAGTAACTAAAAAGGCTGGAGAAAAATTGCTTGATATCGTTAATATAGTGCCTAACCCCTATTATGCCTATTCAAAAGATTATGAAACCAACCCCATTCAAAATTTTGTTAAATTCACCAATTTGCCGGTCAAATGTGAAATATCAATTTATACATTAGATGGACAGTTAGCCAGAAGAATGTATAAGGATGATGTAAGCACCGAATTGCTTTGGGATCTAAAGAATCAGGCCAAAGTACCTATTGCGTCAGGTATGTATATCATTCACGTCAATGCCTTTGAATTAGGAGAAAAAGTGCTGAAATGGATGGGAGTGATGCGGGAACTTGATTTGGATTCTTTTTAAGCAACAGTATTATAAAACAGAAACAAATGAAACTTAAAAGTATAGTTATAATTGGAATTTTGGTGACAGTGCCTTTCAAAGATTATGGAGGCAACCCCGACCGGATTGGTCAGGCTGGTGCAGCTCAATTAAACATGAACAATTGGGCAAGAAGTTCAGGCATGGGCTGGTCGGCAGTGAGTAGCGTTGTCGGCGTAGAATCTATGTTTATGAATGTCGCCGGATTGGCCAAGATTCAAAAAACCGAATTATTGTTTGCCAGAACAAACTGGTTGAGAGGGTCCGGGATCAATATCAATTCATTTGGATTTGCTCAGAATATAGGTGGCGATGGTGTGTTGGGTGTCAGTGTTATGTCTATGAATTTTGGAGAGATACCAATCACAACAACTAACCAGCCGGATGGTGGTATTGGTACCTATAGTCCCAGTTTTACCAATATCGGCATAGGCTATTCAAAGAGATTTACCAATTCTATTACAGGTGGAGTATTAGTCAGGGTTTTCTCCGAAGCTTTGGCAAGTATTAAGGCACAAGGTATTGCCTTCGATATGGGCATTCAATACATGGAAACGTCAAACAAAAAAGACAAGGCCAAAAAGAATGACATCAAATTTGGGATATCCATGAAAAATGTTGGGCCGGATGCAAGATATGGCGGCGATGGTCTTTCAATTAAATTCACCAATCCCGACAACGGAACCGAACAAACAGTAGCCTTAAGAACAGCAAAATTCAATTTGCCTGCACTCATTAACATAGGTGGATCATACGATTTCAGGCTTGATAAAACCAAGGACTTATATTTTCACAGGTTGACAACTGCATTGAATTTTACTTCAAATGCTTTTGCAAGAAATCAGTTCACTGCCGGGTTTGAATACGGCTATAAAAACTTGTTTATGTTACGAACGGGATATGCATTTGAAAGCGGTATAACAGGTTACTATACAAGAACCAATGCCTACACTGGATTATCAGCCGGATTCACCTTTGAGGTTCCTCTAAATAAGAATAAGAGTAAATCTACCTTTGGTTTTGATTATTCATATCGTCACAGCAACCCGTTTAGTGGTACCCATTCTATTGGGGTAAGGCTGAATTTGGACAATTAAAGGCGAACCACAAAAAATTATTAGATTTGCAGAACGTTGCACATGTCTCAGGCATGTGCAGCGTTATTTTTTTTTAAGAATAAAAGGCATGACCGAAATAACTTATATGAGTCCGGAGGGCTATGAAAGACTAAAGAAAGAAGTTGAACAACTTAAGACTGTAGAACGTCCAAGTATTTCAAGACAAATAGCAGAAGCAAGGGAGAAAGGAGATCTTTCGGAAAATGCTGAATATGATGCAGCAAAAGAGGCTCAGGGTATGCTTGAAATGAAGATTTCGAAGCTCGACGATTTACTTTCGAATTCAAGAATTTTAGACAAATCAAAGATAGATATTAGCAAAATAGGGGTTCTAAGCAGGGTTACCCTCATTAATAAGAAAATCAACAAAGAAGTGATTTACACCATTGTTTCAGAAAATGAAGCCAATTTCAAAGAAGGCAAAATATCAACTACATCACCAATTGGCAAAGCATTAATGGGTAAAAAAATTGGAAGTGTAGTTGAAGTCACTGTTCCGGCTGGCGTCATTAGTTTTGAGATCATTAAAATTGAAATCTAATGGTGGCAACAATTTTTGAGAGAATTGTGGCAGGGGAAATTCCCTGCTATAAAGTGGGAGAAACTACCGACTATCTGGCTTTTCTGGATGTCAATCCTTTGAAAAAAGGTCACACACTTGTGATACCAAAAAAAAAGGTAGATTATATTTTTGATATGGATCATGAATCATACGTAGGTTTAATGATTTTCTCCAAAATAATTGCCGAAGGAATCAAAAAGGCGATTCCATGCAAAAAAGTTGGTATGACAGTAATTGGCCTTGAAGTTCCTCACGCTCATGTACATCTGATTCCCATGAATAATGTTGCCGACATGAATTTTAGCAAAAAGATTTCCCTTACAGCAGAAGAACTGGCTTCCATAGCCGCAGAAATTCGGTATCAATTGAAAGTATAAACATTTGATTAATTCGAGAAATTAAACCAAAAAAAAACCGTAGTACTGATAATTGAAACGGTAGAAAAACCCGGAAACCTGGGTGCCATGCTTCGCACTGCGAGATGCAGCCGGGGTCAGTGCAGTTATTGTATGCGATGCCACCACCGATATTTACAACCCCAATGTAGTCCGCAGCAGTTTGGGTTGCTTGTTTTCTGTGCCGGTCGCGGTTTCAACCAATGAGGAAGTTTTTCTCTGGCTGAAAACAAATGGGATCAAAAGCTATGCTGCACATCTCAATGCAAAAAAATATCATTACCAGGAAAACCTAACGGGCCCGACAGCCATCGTCATGGGTTCGGAAGCCAATGGACTTTCTAAGGCCTGAGAACAGTATGCCGATGTCATGATAAAAATACCCATGCTGGGCCAGCACGATTCTATGAATGTCTCCAATGCCGCAGCGGTATTGTTGTTTGAGGCGGTGCGGCAACGAATGTTATAAAAGTTCGGCAAAGAGAAGAAAAGTCACTGATAGATGAACTCTATTAAGATTTAATTCGATTAATTTTTCTTTGAAGTTTTTTTAAATCTTTTGATTTAGCATTCATTGACATACCGGTATACCTTGAATATATCATTTCACCGGTTTTTGAATTCATCACGCAAATGAATTTATCCATGAAACTTCTGACATAAAGCAGATAATAGAAAGCTTCCTCGCTATTTAATATTTTTTCATTCAATGAACTATCGGATAGAATGACATATTTGTTTTTATAATGCTTAAATAGTTTCCTTTCCTTATGTCTTCTGGATTCATCCATTTTTTTATATTTCAACATAAAATAATGCGGTACATATAAAGAGTCCGTTTTTAATTTTTTGAGTTGCTGCTTGTCTTTAATTCCAGAATAGAGCCAACGTTTATCATTCTTATTTAAATAGATCATTAATGTTTGAATGTAATTTTTCACAATACCTGGTCCCCAGTTATAAATATGCCCATCCATGTTAAAATTATATACATAAATCAAATCAGGATTTATTAAAAGGTATACATCAGTGAAAAGTTCAATTCGTGCAACTTCTATTTTAGGAAGATTCTGTAGTTGCATTATTCCTTGTTCCTTTTTAAAATACTCAGGATCGCAAGTCCATAATTGTAGGTATAAATGAGTAACTGTGCTAGAAACTGAGCTATTATTCATATCGGATGAGGTTTTTGTATAATGCTCAAATGTCAAAAATGAATTTTGAAAACTCATTTTCTTCTGTATATCTTCGTATTTAATAAATTCCAATTTCGAAATTGTCCAACTGCTTTTGAAGGCATTAATAAATTCAATAACCTTCTCTGAATAGGGGTCTTTCATTACAATGAATGTAGTGCCATTTTTAATTTTTTCTATTTCTTTAATGTTTGAAATTGCAATTTGACTTTTTGAATTAAATGCAATTAGTGTGATGAAAAGGAAGGTTGTAACACAAGGATTAATTCTGGATTTCATGTTCTACTTGTTTTTTGGTACTAATAAATTTCTTTTACCAGACTTTGGTGTTTTTCTCCAACATCTAAAATCTGAACAAAATTAAGCTGTCGTCTTCATATTATGCTAACGGTTAGGAAAACACAACTAATGGTATGAGTCAAGTACAAACCAAATCCTGTTAATTCTTTAATCCTAAAAATCCATGTTCGGACAATGGGATGGGCTTTAATGAGATGTAGCATTCTATGTGGTTGAGATGTTGAAATGAGGTCAACATGACCAACAGCGGTTAGTAGTAAATCAATCATTTCACCTTATCCGGATTCTCGGTCACAAAAGCCTTCCAACCCGTGTATTTGGTTTTTTTGCCGCCAATGGAATCGGCCTCTGTACCACCGGTAAAATAATGACAAACGGCCACAGCCATGGCATCTGAAGCATCGAACTCTTTGGGCAGGGTTTCCAGTTGCATCAGGTTTTTCACCATGGCGGCCACCTGTTCTTTGCTGGCGTTTCCATTTCCCGTTATGGCCTGTTTTATACGTTTGGGTGCATACTCAAAAATGGGAATACCGCGGTGCAAAGCCGCTGCCATAGCCACGCCCTGTGCCCGACCCAGTTTCAACATGCTCTGCACGTTCTTGCCAAAGAAAGGAGATTCCAAGGCCACTTCATCGGGGTTGTACTGGTCTATCAGTGCTATGTTTCGCTCAAAAATATGTTTCAGTTTCAGGGCATGGCCTTCGTATTTCCCTAAAAGGATGACACCGATGCTCACCAGATGTAAAGATTTTCCTTTGAGGCCCAGAACGCCATATCCCATTATATTTGTCCCGGGATCTATGCCGAGAATGATCTTGTCAAATTCCTGAAAATACGTGCGAACCATTGCCCCAAAATTACGCTTTTGAAAATCAAGACAAATAAAATCGGCGGAACGAAACTTTCTACGATAGTCAAGATCGTGATCTCGCTTGGGAGCATTAGCTATGTGACACATTACTTTTTTCAACCGGGCAATGCGGAGCAGTTTTTAAGGGCCATTAGCAGTCTGAATGAATTTCCTTTGCTCTGGCTGATATTGGTGGTCATGAGCGTTATCAACTGGAGCCTTGAAGCCTGGAAATGGAAAATACTTTTGGCGAAACACGACCAAATTTCTTTCTTGAGATCATTTGCTGCGGTTTGGGCAGGGGTAGCTTTTGGTTTGTTTACGCCAAACCGGACGGGCGAGTTCGTTGGACGAATCCTATTCGTCAACAAAAAGCCGGAAGCCGCCGGGGCAACTATATTCGGCAATATCGCTCAATTGGGTATCACCCTTTTGATGGGATTGGCAGCACTGATTTTTAGTAACGAAATCTGGACCATTGACTTGCTTGGAATAGGGATACAATTGAATTTCGTTTCATGGCTTGGATTAGCTTTGATCGTTTATATCATGTTATTATGGAATTTCTGGAAGCGTGTGGCTCAAAAACTAAAGGGAAAGATCGCACAAATCCTGAGTCACTTGTTTACTGGCTTTGACAGAAAACAAATGTTGGCTGCATGGTCACTGAGTTTTGTTCGATATCTGGTTTTTTGGTTCCAATTTATTCTCGTCCTTTCTTTTCTTTCATCTTCGTCGTTGGGAGATATTATTTGGACTGTACCGCTGACCTACCTTTTACAAGCAGTAGTGCCTTCGTTTGCTTTTGCCGAAATTGGTGTCAGAGCATTCTCCATCAGCACTATTTTTGCCTGGTTTCAACTGCCTCCAGAATCTGCCATAATCGCCAGCCTGCTCATTTGGATGATCAATGTGATTTTTCCTGCCATGTGCGGAGCTTTTCTGGTTTATTTTTCAGATCACGAAAAAACCTTAAACGGACAACAATGACAGTGGTATTGTTTGCTATAATCATGGTTTTTCTGAGTGCACTGGCCTGTGCCTACTTTCTTATTTTTCAATTATTGGGGCGTACTTTCAAAAAGGCCATTCCAAAAGTACCAATAGCTGAAGCATACCACCCGGCAAGGGTCACTATTATTATTGCCTGTCGCGACGAGGCGAAAAATTTGCCTGCCCTTTTCCAAAGTCTGGCTTCGCTTTCTTATAATTCCCGATTGCTGGAATTGATTTTTGTTGACGATCATTCTACGGATGGGTCAATTCAGTTGGCCCAAAGTCTGGCTGCAGCAGTCAAATATAAATGTGACATCATTCCGAATTCATCTCCGCAAGGGAAGAAAGCCGCTTTAAAATCAGGCGTTTCAAAAGCCTCCGGTGAATACCTGCTGTTTACCGATGCCGATTGTACCATAAATCCTGATTGGGTACAGGGTATGATGGGCAAAATGACCAGTCAAACAAAAATGGTTTGCGGCCCGGTGATGTATCCTTCCATAAACAATTTTTTCTCACGATGGGTGCAATTGGAGTTCGTAGGGTTGGTTGCTTCGGGTGCGGCACTGATTCAGAAGGGTTTTCCAATATTGGCCAATGGGGCCAATCTGGCGATTGAGAAGGAAACTCATCTTGGATTGATGGAAAAAGTGGATGGAAGGGATCACCTTTCGGGCGATGACATTTTTCTCTTGCATGCGTTACAAAAACAAAACCCCGGAAGTATTGCCTTCTCATTTGACAAAAGGGCAATGGTTACAACGGTTGCACCTGAAAACTTCTCAACTTTTTTTAATCAAAGAATCCGGTGGGGATCTAAGGCTAAACATTACAAAAGCAAGTCTGCCATAATGATTAGTGTGTTTATCCTGACCTTTCACACCTGTCTTTTAGTTTTACCCTTCTTTGCCGGATCACAGAAAATATTTCAAATACTTCTGTTGGCATTCTTGTCTGCAAAACTACTTGCCGATTACACGTTCTTCAGAAAAACCCTGTCCTTTTTTGGGGTAAGGAGAAATATTTTAGAGTTGATCTTATCAAGCGTTGTTCACACCTTTTACATTGTTATAATTGGCTGGTGGTCGGTTTTTGGGTCGTTTAGGTGGAAGGATTCGGATACCCGGAAAATGGAAATTTGACATTTTGCATTGCAATCGCATAAAGTATCACCACAATATCTAAACAACCCTACTTTTGCCTCATGGAACTCGAACTTCTTGAAATCACCATTCTGCGAAGCATTATCTTCACTGAATCTTTTGCCGCCATCGTTGAGGAGTGCAAAGTTACCACTGATAGCAATATAGTAGCGGATGGCTTGAAATCGCTGCTGAAAAAGAAACTCGTCCGGCCCATGAAACCCGGTATTGACAAGACTTTTGTTCCTAGTCTGGTATATGACAGCGACCGAATGCATGCCTTCCATTATCAGGCAACAGCAAAAGGGATTAGCTGGTTGGAGGAGCACAAAAAGGTTTGAATCAAATCCCCATCAATTCCAAAGGGGATTCAAAGGTGAATTGGCCAGCAGGGCATATTCTCCCCCCAAAGCAGTCATAGTCTTTTTCCAAAGATCGTTACCGGAATTGGTTTGAGACAGGGCATCGGCCAATGTAATACCGGATATAAGCCAGGAATCTTCCTCTATCTCGTGTTCCAACTGTCCGGGCGACCAACCCGAATAGCCCATAAAGAATTTATAAAGTTCAGGATTGAAAACACCGGTCGTCATGCGATCTTTTAGCAACTCAAAATCACCACCCCAATAAAGTCCTGGCATTATTTCCTGTGCATCTTCCCTCAGAGTTTCGTCGCAATGAATAAAATGCAGGGAATTCAATTGCACAGGACCACCTTTAAAAATCCGTACTTTCTGCACGTCAATATCCTCAAACAGATCGTGAAGAAAAAGATCGGTTGACTGATTTAAAACAAAGCCCAGTGTCGCAGTTTCGCTATGCTCTGCCAATAATATCACGGATCGGCTGAAGTTGAGATCAGGCAAAAATGGTTCGCTGATCAATACTTTTCCTTTGGCAGGTTTTATTTCTGAAGGTCTTTTCAAAGGATGTCAGTTCAGATATTTGGAACGGTATATGGCTTTGATTTTATCACGGGTTCGCTTCAATTTCATTTTAACGGCACTTTCGCCACAATCACAAAACGTTGCCATTTCCCTGATATTCATTTCGTCCTGATATTTCATCAAAAGCAAAATTTTTTCCTCAGGTTTAATCTCGTCTAAAATCTCTTTGATTCGTTTCAGTCTGATCTCGAAAAGTTCCTTTTGCTCTATTGTTTCAATACTGTCATCAAGCCATCTGGCATCGAAACGATCTTCGGCAAAAGACTCTTCGCTGATCTTTTTTTGTTTTCTCAAATAGTCTATACAGTGAGTATAGGTGACCTGAAAAAGCCAGGTAGAGAAACTGCTTTTGCCCTCAAATGTATCCAGTTTCAAGAATGTTTTTATCAGGATATCGTGTGCCAGATCCTGTGCCACATTGCTGTCGTGAACCATAAACAGGGCTTTCCGGTACACCTTGGCAATATAACGATCATACAGAACCTCGAATAATTCGTTTTTCTCAGAAGACTTTATCTTCTCAACGATTTCTTCGTCTTTTACCTGCTCCATACTTTCAAAAGGTTTAACCCACATGGGGTCCAAAAGAGTTCACTCAAAATTAATATTTAATTATTTATAATGGAAATGGCATTGCCCAGAAATGATAAACATCATTGTTGCAGTGCTGGTTCCAGTAATATAAATACAATGAAACGAAGCGAACGATGCTTCTGTGCAGTTATCGAATATATTTTTGAATGGATAAGAGATGGTCGTTTGCAATCAGCCCAGGCGAACCATCAAATCGGCCACCCTATTGCTATATCCCGTTTCATTGTCGTACCAACCCAAAATCTTGCAGGTATTCTCATAAACCATTGTGGACTGAACATCGAAAATACAAGAATGTGTGTTGCCAATGATATCAATGGAAACAATAGGGTCTTCCTCGTATTGTAAAATGTTTTTCAGGTAGGTTTCAGATGATTTTTTGACTGCCGCATTGATTTCCTCTACAGTCACTTTTCTTTTCAAGACCGCAGTCAAATCAGTGCATGATCCATCAGGAATAGGAACCCTCAATGAATTGCCGTTTAATTTCCCTTTTAAATGAGGCAACACCAAACCAACTGCTTTTGCCGCTCCGGTCGAAGTTGGAACTATGCTGCAGGCCGCCGCTCTGGCTCTTCGAAGGTCTTTATGCGGAGCATCCTGTAAATTTTGGTCGGCGGTGTAGGCGTGAACGGTGGTCATAAATCCGCTTTCGACACCAAAGTTATCGTCCAGCACCTTCACCATGGGTGCCAGGCAATTGGTAGTACATGAGGCATTGGAAATGACAGATTCATTTCCTGTCAATAAATGATCGTTAACACCGAGAACAACAGTTAAGTCCTCCCCTTTTGCAGGGGCAGAAATGAGTACCTTTCTGGCACCGGCTTTCAAATGAAGTTCAGCTTTATCCCTGTCCGTAAATCGGCCTGTTGATTCCAGCACTACATCCACTCCCAATTCATGCCATGGCAGCATGGATGGGTCTCCTTCGGCCGTACATCGAATCTTTTTTCCGTTGATGTAGAGAAAATAGTCATCGACATCGATGGTGCCTTCAAACCTTCGATGCACGGAGTCATATTTTAACAGATGGGCAAGGGTCTTATTGTCCGTGAGGTCATTAATAGCTACAACTTCTACATTTGGTTTGGTGAGAAGAACTTTTAATGTTAGACGGCCTATTCTTCCAAATCCGTTTATAGCAACTTTCATAAGCTTTATATTTTGATTACCATTGATTACGGCAAATGTAAAAATTGAGTTGGTGAATGCTTGAAAATAAGGATAAAAATATTTCCTTTGCACCCTCAAAAAAAAGACGGTCCGTTCGTCTAGGGGTTAGGACGCCAGGTTTTCATCCTGGTAACAGGGGTTCGATTCCCCTACGGACTACTATATTTACGCTCTTCTGCCGATAGTGGAATATCAAAACCATACAACAACACGAACACCTGATTCGCTTACCACGGGTGGAAAATGGTATTTGGTTTCCGTCATCACTGTGTTAAAACAACAGGCTAAAAGCGGAAGCAGACCTCAGAAAGCAAAATGTTGCAAGAGCTATATCGATGGGAAGCAGTGTAAAAGGTGTCCGTATCGTTAGGGAGTTATCAGTTTATTGATTAGGGCCTTTGCTGCATCAATTCAGTATTTTAGCATCAATATAAGGACAGTAACGATTGTTGAGATAAAAGTTGTGTTAAATTAACCTTTCTTCTAAAAATTGGCAAGCTTCTTTAATTTTGACCTACCCGAAATTATCAAACAATGCCCCAACCTTGGAGACTGTAATGAGCATGGAAAGTCAAACACCTTTAAAATATACCTTCTCAGGGCATGATTCATTTCAGTGTAGGCAGCTTTGGCTTAAAAAGGGAGTTGACAACCTAAGATTTAAATAGAACGACACATGAAGAATATCAGACTTTCCAGCTTTGAAATTTATCTTCTTCAAGAATCTTTGAAGCACTATAGTGCTTTGATTTCAAAAGAAGAATTTCCAAAAAACTCAATCGTAACGAAAGAATATGATGAAATGATGATTATGCAAGTTGAAGAAAAACTGGCTAAGGCAACGCCAAAAGAAAAACGATTGAATGTACCTGCCTAAATCAATTGGCTTGCCCGTTAATCTTCTGGCTGCATGTTTTAATGACACTGTTGCAACCTATAAGTTTTATTGGTTGCTATCAATTCTTCAATCTGTAGAGCAAGGAGAAAGCATAATTTCAAAAAGGAAGTTGTTTTCAAAATGCTCTCTAATGCTTGGTACACCGTGAACTATTTTCATGTTTCTTTCGGTAAGCAAGATTTGATTCAGAAAGCAATTTATACAATAAAGGAAATTGAAAAAATTCCAATAGATGAAAAGCAGCAGTTAGTTTTTCAAAAACTCTCTTCAACTACAAACAGAGAAACAGAAAGACAGCTTTGGCATTTCAATAAAAATATTCCTCATTGGTTTTTAAGTCCTTGATTTCAAAAGAATAAAAGAATTGAAATCTACCAAGCATCAAAATCTTTCAGCAAAAAATGTCTATATGCATTGCATGATGACAGTATTACCATCAACCCTGATTGGACAACTTACTTAACAGATAACGCAAAAGTGCTGAAAGATTTTTGCTATAGGAATCTTTCGTTGTTTTTACAAGCACGGAATCCGAATGTGCCAGATATTCCAAATAAACTTATTAAGCCAGCAGAACGAAAGAACTTGACAAAGCAAAAAAGAGAATATTGGAAAAATGTATTTGATAAAGAACAATCAATTGAATGTATTTTTACGGCTAAGAAATTAATTTATCATGAAAATAATTTCGAAATTGATCACTTTGTTCCACATGCTTTTGTTTCTCATGATCTAATTTGGAATTTTATTCCAATTGAGAAAAGTTTCAATTCTTCTAAAAGCGATAGACTACCAATCATGAATAAGTACTTTGACAAGTTTTATGATCTTCAAAAACTCGCGTTTGATATTAATAGATCCATTCATCCTTCAAGCAACTATATGGAAGAGTTTTTATCGATTTTCCTGACCTCGAAAAAAATTTTACAAAAGAAAAATTCAGAGATAGCATTCAACCATTAGTCACCATCGCCTCAAATAACGGGTTTGAATTTATAGAGTGATGCAATCAAATCAATACAACCATCTAACAGCAAAAGAAAGAGAAACGCTTTCTTTCCCATCGAAACTTTTGTTGAAGAAAAAATTGTTGGTTGGTGATGTTTTAGATTTCGGTTGTGGCTTTGGAAAAGATGTTGAGTTGTTGAAAGCAAAAGGAAAAAATATTGTCGGCTACGACAAACATTATTTCCCAAAATATCCAACAAAGAGATTTGACACCATCATTTGCTTTTATGTGCTGAATGTATTGATGCAAGAAGAACAAGCGACTGTGCTGATGGAAATTTCCCAACTCTTGAAGCCAACAGGCAAAGCATATTTTGCTGTGAGAAGAGATTTGCAATACGAAGGTTTTAGGACTCACAAGGTTCATCAGAAACCAACTTACCAATGCAATGTGATATTGAATTACAAATCAATTTTCAAAAATGAAAATTGTGAAGTGTATGAATACAAACACTTCAATCAAATCAAGAGAAAAGTAAATATAGCTTGTCCGGTTTGCAAACCTGATTCAGAAAGAGAATCGCTTTTGGAATCTGCAACGGTTTACTCAATGTTCGACAAATTTCCCGTGAGCAATGGACACACTTTAATCATTCCGAAAAAACATTCTGCAGATTACTTTGAACTTTCGTTCAAAGAACAATTAGCTTGTTGGTTCATGCTGAACAAAGCAAAAGAAATTTTGAAAAAGAAATTGAATCCTGACGGATTCAATGTTGGAATCATTAGTGTCCGAAAAGATTTAGAATTAAGGCAAAATCGTCTAAAAAGCCTTGATTTCATTGAGGGTATGATTGGAATTGAGAAATTAAGCCCCCTATG
>JAGVMN010000005.1 GCA_020053795.1 Bacteroidia bacterium
ATATTGGTAGAATTGAAATCACACACCGTATTGAGTCCTGTAGGGACGGAACAAATATTTTCAGAAGTTTAAAATGATGTGTCGTCCCTATGGGACTTGGCAATTGAAATAAGATCGATTTTTACCAATATGCCGCCCCTACGGGACTTTTATCTCCATTATCTGTTTCTTAAGTTGACACACATACGATAGATATCGAAATTGGGCCTTCATTAGAAATCAGAGCCTGGTCACCAGGTCATAATACCCCGCAGGATTCACCTTCATCTCAGGTACAGTGCCATTTTGCTCGAACCATAAATAACCTTTGCGAATGTTTTCCCAGAAGCGATGCAAGGTTTTATCGTTGGTGCTTTCCATTAGAAATTTGGTATTGGCGGCATTCATGCGGTTGGGGAAAATATGAACCGGAAGGGTATATTGTCCGGCATTTCGGGCCATAGTCGCCAAAAGGTAGAGTTCTTCAATTTTATCGTTGGTGATGGGAATACAGCCAATGCTCTCACAGCCGCCGTGAATGTAGATATCACCTCCCAGACCTTGTCTGCCCCCTAAAATTGAATCGCTCTTGTTTGGGAAGTTGATGCCCAACGAAAGCAGAAAATTGCTCTCCGGATTAAAAACAGCTATCTTATAAAAGCCTTCGGGAATCTGACCGTCACCGGTTTTTCGTTTAGGGCCGGCAAATCCGGAGTTGATACAAAACTTATAGGTAGTCAAAAGCTTGAAGTCCTGTTCGTCTTTGTTTTTCACCCAGACTTCCAACTGCTCTTCCTGCTTGAATCCGCGGATGTAAATATCAAAAGCATATTTGTCAACCCCAACACCAGAGAGCAAATAGCGAAGTGTTCCTTCTTTTCTGGCATACGCCAACTTCACTCTCGGGAAATTAAGTTGTTGATCTAAAAAACCTGTGGTACAGAAAAACTGAGAACAGAGCAGAAACACCAGCATTAACAGTATATTTCTTCGTTTCGCCATTTCAGAATCAACGCAGTTTCTTTACTAAAATTTCAAAAACACGCTCTGAAACCTTTCATTTTTTGTTAAGAGTACGCAACGATAGGCACCACTACTCCAATTTTGAATAAATACAACATTTTCGACTGACGAAAAAAGAGCCCGCTGAACCATCAATCTACCGTTTTGATCATAAATAGAAAGCTGACCGTTCATGTCCTGCGTGAATTGTAAAGTCTCCCTATTCCGGTCATAGATAAAGTTCAGTTGCTTTGTTTCCAATTCTTGAACCCCGACCACCGCCTGGGAAGGAAGACTCAATAAATATAATCCGGCTGGATTAACATTGGTTTCTTCGCCAATGATCATAGTGCTATCATCTGAAAAAGTGATGGCTTCTTTTTGGCTGATGTCTCCCAACACAAATGTTTCAAATTGACCCTTCAGGAAATCGCTTCCCGAAAAATTCGAAAACATGAATACTTTGTCCGAGCTTTGTAAAGCCACTTTTTTCCCGCCCGGACTAATATCTGAACCTGTGACCCAATAAAGTTCTTTAATCAGGCTGCCAATCTGAATACTTTCCTGTAGAAGGGCAACATGATTTCCGGCAAATGAAGGAATACGGTAATGTTTAACCTGACCATCAAAGGGACTCGTACGGTTTTTTATGAACAAATGAAGGCTGTCATTAAAAAAAATGAGGGCTTCGCAATCGTAATACAAAGCGGAATTGGATGGTGGAAAGGCATTTTGTTCGGGGTAATAAAAAGAAATGATCTCCGCGTTGAGTGTGTCATTGCCCAACTGAGTCAGTGCCACTTTGTAAACCTTCAAATCCTTGCGGGTATTGTCATTGTTCCCGAAGTCGGCTATAAAAATAAAACTGTCGGGCTTTAAGGCAATATCTTCCCAATCCACATTGTCTGACTGTATTTTTTTCTTCCAAAGGATATTGCCAAAGGTATCTATACTGAACAGTTCGGAAGGATTTCCGCCGTCATTATGAGCCAGAATCTGTCCTTTCAAACATTGCAGACCCGAAAGTTCGTTCAACTCGGGGGGGAGTGATGCCACCCTCCTGAACTGATGTTGACCTTTTGCATTATGCAAAGAAAGGAACAATGTCAAAAGAATAATAGTTCTGTGCATATCTACCAATGCACAAATTTGAGCATAGCTGTTTAATTTGCAGTATATTTTATTCTAATTGAGCAAACTCGTTTTAGTTCCTACGCCTATAGGCAATCTCGGAGACATCACTTTAAGAGCCATCGAGGTCCTGAAACAGGCTGAAATGGTGTATTGTGAAGATACCAGAGTGACAGGGAAACTGCTGATGCACCTGGGAATAAGCAAACCACTTAAGCCATTGCATCAGAATAACGAGCATCTGATTCTGGAAAAAACATTGTCAGATATCAGCCAAAGGAGTCTTAGTGTCTATTGCTCCGATGCCGGCACCCCTGCGATTTCCGATCCGGGATTCATGCTTGTGAGAGCTTGTATTGAAAAAGAGATAGACGTAGAATGTTTGCCCGGAGCGGCAGCTTTTTTACCCGCTTTGGTTTTGTCAGGCCTGCCCTGTGAGCGATTTGTGTTCGAAGGTTTTTTGCCTCAAAAGAAAGGGCGAATGACCCGACTTCAGGAATTGAAAGAAGAACCGCGGACCATCATATTTTATGAAAGCCCTCACAGGATAACCAAAATGCTACTTCAATTGGTCGAAGTATTTGGCGGAGACCGCAAGGCCTCTTTATCCAGGGAATTGAGCAAGAAGTTTGAAGAGACCTTTAGAGGAACGCTGACTGTAATAGCTGAAGTGAGTGCTGCCCGGGAATTGAAAGGGGAGATGGTTGTAATCGTGAGTGGAAAGGAGCGATAATGTTTGGTTGATTGGTTGATATGTTGAAGGGTTAAAAGTAAAGTCCCGTTAGCAACCGTGACAAAAAATTAAGAGGTGAAAATAACTATGGCAAAGAACCAAGGGTAGATGAAAATTATGGCAGGTTATTCATATTGGGTAATGGCAGGGTCTAATAGTCAAAAGTGGAAATGAAAAGTTTAAATGGAAGAAAATTATACTGGTCACTTGCTTTGTTAAGCGGGTTGCTGATGTTCGCCGGTTGGCCACCTAGAATATTTGTTTTCATGCTGTTCATTGGCTTTGTGCCTTTGTTCTATCTCGAAAATGTACTGCATAACGAGAACAAAAGCCGTTGGTTTGGTTGGTACACCTACCTGGCCCTTTTTGTCTGGAATATATTGACAACCTGGTGGGTGGGCTATGCCTCAGTGGGTGGGGCCATAGCCATGCTTTTTGCCAATTCTGCTGTCATGCTGATTCCCTTTTTGGCTTATCGCTATACAAGGAAAGCTTTTGGCATAACCAAGGCCCTAACCGCCTTCATTTTCTACTGGCTGGGATTTGAGTATTTTCATCTCAACTGGGATATTTCTTATCCCTGGCTGACACTAGGCAACGGACTCGCCATGATTTCACCCATGGTACAATGGTATGAATACACCGGAATTTTGGGAGGCTCGGCCTGGATATTAATGTTGAATATATTGTTCTTCAAACTCATCTTCGATTTTGGCAGCCCAAAGATGATACAGATTCTGTTAGTGCTGTTGGTGCCGATTGGTTTCTCGGCTTTGCGGTATTATCAGGTGAAACCCGGAAAAAATACCGATCATAAAATTTTGGTAATTCAACCCAATATAGACCCTTATGAAAAATTCAATTCGGGTGGAGAACTGGCACAGGTGGATTCATTTATCTCATTAGCTGAAAAGAACCTACAGGCCAATACGGAGTTGGTTGTGTTGCCTGAAACAGCCATTGTTCAGTATTTGGACGAGGATGAAATAAATAATAAAGAGAGCATCCGGTTATTAATGCGGTTTATTGCCAAACATCCCGGAACCAAAGTTCTGACCGGAGCCAGCACCTACCGTTTTTTTAAAAAAGGCGAAAAACCTTCCGAAACTGCCCGAAAAGCTCAGGATGGGAATTTATATGACAGCTACAATACGGCTCTTTTGATTGGTAAGGATGGCGTGGAGACCATTTACCATAAAGCGAAATTTGTTCCGGGTGTAGAGAAAATGCCTTATCCCAAATTACTGGGGTTTCTCGAGTATTTTTCCATTGACATGGGAGGCATTTCCGGAAGTCTGGGGCATGACGACAAGGTGATTTATTTCGAAACCGGGACAGGTCTTAAAATAGCACCTGCCATTTGTTACGAATCAATCTATGGTGAATTTTTGGGCCAATTCATGCAAAAAGGGGCCAATACTATTTTTATTGTCACCAACGACGGTTGGTGGGAAGACACAGATGGGTATAGGCAACATTTGTTTTACGGTACATTGCGGGCCATCGAGCATCGGTGCCAGATTGTTCGCTGTGCCAACACCGGCACCAGTTGTTTTATTGATGAAAGAGGCCGAATCTTCAACAAAACCAAATGGTGGAAAGCCGAGACTTTTACTACCCACGTGACTCCGGCCACTAAAACAACTTTTTATTCCAGATATGGAGATCTCACCGGCAAGTTATCATCGTATATTGCAGTTGTCTTTTTATTGGGAAGTTTTGTGAGGCGTAGAACAAAGAGGGCAACGAATTGAAAACATTAAAAATTCTCGACTTCGGTCTGACACCTTATGAAGATGCATTGGAAATACAAAGGCAATGTGTCGCCGAGGTCGCTGAACAAAATCTGACGGGTATCGTCATTCTTTTGGAACATCCTCCCGTTTACACTTTTGGCAAAAGTGCGAATGTCAATAATCTGTTGGCAAGTCCTGAATTCGTAAAGAACATCGGGGCAAGCATTTTTAAAACAGACAGGGGTGGTGATGTCACCTTTCATGGTCCGGGACAATTGGTGGTTTATCCGATTATTAACCTAGCATATTTCAACCTGGGCATAAGAGACTACGTTTGCTGCCTGGAGAAAAGTATGATTTCTGTGTTAAAGAAATACAATATAGAAGCCGGCTGCATTGATGGTTTGACCGGTGTTTGGCTTCCGGCCAATGCGGTTTCCGCAGAAAGGAAAATAGGTGCCATAGGTGTCAGGGTATCGCGGGGCATCACCTCTCATGGCATTGCTCTTAATATCCACACCGACCTCTCTTACTTCTATAATATTATTCCTTGCGGCATAGCCGGCAAATCAGTTACCTCTATGGAAAAGGAACTGGGTGCTGAAGTCCGGTTTGAATCCGTTAAAAAGGATTTTGTGGCTGCCATTCAAGCTGTTTTTGGATCGAAAATTCAGATTATAAAAAAAGAGGAGTTGAAAAACGGTTTCCAATGTTGAAGTCTTTTTCCGGACAAGACATGGTTTAACAAACACGGCATCCGATCACGTTCTTGGTTTTCAGGTCGGTGATTGGGGTGAATTTTCATTTCGCCTAACAAGGACAGATTTTCAAATTCTCTTACCTTCGCAAAATGAATCTTGACGTGGTATCATTAATAATCGGGATCGCAGGTGGTGGCATTATTATCTGGGTTGTCAGTTCCTTTCTGAATAAAAATGCTGATAACCAAAGACAAACCCAACTGGCTTTGGAATCCGAAAAGCTAAGGGCAGCCAATGAAATGCTTTTTGATACCCAAAAAAACCTGAGCGAAAAAACGAAAGAACTAAGCGACCTGAGCGAAGAAGCTGGCATGTTCAAGGCCAGGCTTGAAAATGCCATGGAAACTTTTAGAAAACAGGAAAGTGAACTTAGCGAAGCGAAACAAGAACTGAAAGAAAAAGAGAAAACTATAATTGAGCACTTTGGGCTCATTCAACAACTCAAAGCACAAAATGAAGGGCTGAATGAAAAACTAAATACCCTTCGCCGGGAAATAGACGACACCCGCAAAACCTTTGAAACGGAGTTTAAGAACATGGCCCAAACCATACTGGATGAGAAAACCCAGAAATTTACGGAGCTTAATAAATCCAATATGGACAGCATCCTGAAGCCTTTATCTGAAAATATTGATAACTTCAAAAAAAAGGTGGAAGAAACCTACGACAAGGAAAGTAAGGAGCGTTTTTCACTGGGAGACAGGGTTAAAGAGTTACTGGAACTCAACCAGAAAATAAGCAAGGAAGCCACCGACCTGACCAAAGCCCTAAAAGGCGACAGCAAAAAGCAAGGCAATTGGGGCGAGGTTATTTTGGAACGCATCCTCGAAAAATCGGGACTTGAAAAGGGCAGGGAATATTCCACCCAGGAATCTTACAGAGACGACCACGGAAATATTTTAAGGCCCGATGTGGTGTTGACATATCCCGATGACCGGAAAGTGGTCATAGACTCAAAGGTTTCGCTGGTGGCCTATGAACGATATGCCAGTTCTGATGATGTGGATGAACAGAAACTTTTTCTTAAAGAACACATCCGATCCCTTAGAAGTCATATAGACAGCCTCAGCCTGAAAAAATATGATGAACTGGTAAAGAGTCTGGACTTCACCATGATGTTTATCCCCATAGAACCAGCCTATCTGGAAGCGGTGCGGGACGATGAAGACCTTTGGCACTATGCCTACAACAAGCGGATTTTGTTGATCAGCCCGACCCATTTGGTGAGTGCCATTAAGATGATAGCCGACCTTTGGAAACGTGAATTCCAAAACCGTAATGCAGAAGAAATAGCCAAGCGGGGCGGATTGCTTTACGATAAGTTTGTTGGTTTTGTGGAGAATCTGGAAAAGGTGGGCCGAAATATAGATGGAGCAAGCAAGTCGTACACCGATGCTATCAACCAGTTGAGTGAAGGCCGGGGCAATCTGGTGAACCAGGCCGAACAATTAAAAAAGCTGGGATTAAAAACCTCTAAGGAGTTGCCATTAAATCTGCTGGACAATAGTGAAACGGAGGAGTGAGAATTCTCCTGAAGTTTATGAGAATTAAAATGAATTTTCGAGTGAATTATGGCCTCAGATTAATTTCTGGTGAGACTTCGGTATAACACTAAGAAAGTTAATCTCAGAATTTCATTTTGATCGTTTACTCAACTCCAATATTGTAACGTTTAACTATCTCCTTTAATTCATAAAAATCCTTTCCATTGATTGTTAATGGTTGGAAAGAACAATTTGTATGACGAGACCCATTGCATTTAAGGCAAATTTCAAGAAAGCCTAAGAATGCATTGTTTGATCCGTAAAACAAAATCCCATTTTGAGGCTCATAACCATATCTGGCGGTTAAATGAATTGTATCGGCCTGTGAGAACATGAATCGGATTATTCTTACAAAGTCACTATCGCTTAAGTTCTTCAAATCAACGATCATATCAGATTCAACGCTGTCTCCAGCAATAATTTATTCATAAACTTCAACCTCTCTAACCTTTGTGTTAAGACCCCAACTCGTCCGCGTTTGTAACGCGGATGACAGAAATTTGCTTTTGCAAAGCATCTTTAAATAAATCAACATGGTATATTCGCGATGCCTCCGGCAATATTATGAGCACCTATAAAGAAGTAAGCGAAGCTTTGACATGGGAAAGCGTTCCGATCTATGGCAGTAGCCGGGTTGGGAGTTATGAGCCTGGTATTGAGCTTGGACAAATCGGAGGAGGAAGTGGCCCCGGCATTCTAACATCTTGCTACAGAGGTAATATAGTTTACGAACTCAGCAATCATCTTGGTAATGTTTTAGCCACCATCACAGACCGAAAAATTGGAATTCATCCTTTGACGGTTGGTGCTAATTGGCAATACTTTGAAGTTGATTATCAGAGTTTTACGGACTACTACCCTTTCGGTATGCAGATGAAAGAAAGGTCTTTTAGCAGTGGTAGTTATAGGTTTGGTTTTAACGGAATGGAGAAAGATGATGACATAAAAGGCGATGGCAATTCTTTGGATTTTGGATCACGGGTTTATGATAGTAGGTTAGGGAGGTGGTTAAGTACTGATCCTTTGCAAACAAATTATTCTGAATTATCACCGTTTAATTTCTGTGCAAACAATCCAATCATGTTCATTGACCCAGATGGAGAGAGAATAGTGAAGCCTAAGAATAGAAAAGACCGCAGGCTATATAGAAGTCAATTAAGATTTATGAAAAAGTCAGAGACTTTTAGGGCGATGTATAAACAAGTAAAAAGGTCTAACAAAGTGGTAAAAATTCAATTTACAGATAATGAAGAAATAAATGGAAAATATTCGGAAACAGAGGAGGGTAACTTTTTAACTTTTAATAGGAATAAAGTGTCATCCGAGGCATACTCTGAAGAATTTTTTCACGCATTTGTAAGTTTGCCAAAGAATTTGGATTTATTCCGTAAAAAGGATGCTCTGGGAACTCGAACAGACGAAGAAGTCGAATCGGATTACACGGCACATTTGGTGTCACTTCAATTGTACAAATCTACCTTCAAAGAAGGTTTTACAAGTTATCCATCAAATAGTGCAGAACAGAAGACTCTAGAGGATAAAATAGCAGTCTCGGTTAAAAGCGGTGTTATTCCCTTTAAATCATTTCAAATTTATGTTCCAGATCCTGCACGAAAAATACAGCCAGGTCAAGGACTTGTCTATGATCCACTTTTTAGTAACCTTAATAGCAACCCAGATTTGAGTAATCCTGAATTAAATCAGCAATTTACAAACTACAAGAAAACTTCTTCTGATCACTACAAACGACCATTTACTGTCGCTCCAGATAGCTATAAGGGTGAAGTTAGCAACAAGGGGTTTTTAGGATTAAAAAGATTAAAAGGAAAAGACTAATGTTAAATCAAATGATTACATCGATAGCCATTCTGATTTGTATGAATGCAACTGGGCAGAATTTAGAGAAACGAGAAATGTTAGACGTCAAGGGCTTAGATACACTTTTTTTTTCGGATACAATAGTGCGGATTGATGTAGCAAAAATTGAATTACAAGTTGTATATCTGCCAACCAATGGATTCATAGGGTTAGAAGGGAGTTCTGATACAATGCAATATATCTACGCCGAAAAAGACACCTTTATGTTGTTTTTAGTCGAAATTGATGGGGTTAAGATAAGTGATTATGGAAACGACACAATCAAGAATCGAATTTTGAAAATAATTGAAACGCAAGCGGAAAGATATCAATCAATGCTTAATGTAAAACAATCAATAGACCCCAAAAAACCTTATTTCGTATTCTTTATTACTTTGGATAAACCCGAAGAATTATAGCTGGTCATTGATCAGATCACAAGGAAAGTCAGTAGCAAAATCTCTAAAATAGAATGGACAGGAAGCAAAGAAATAACCTTTGCTTACAATGCCTCCGGCCAAAGGATAAAGAAAAGATTTGTTGAAGGCTCGATTGATCGCACAACATGGTATATTCGCGATGCATCTGGCAACATTATGAGTATCTACCTGGAAGAAAGCGAGGCTTTAACTTGGGAAAGTGCCCCTATATATGGCAGTAGCCGGGTTGGGAGTTATGAGCCTGGTATTGAGCTTGGACAAATCGGAGGAGGAAGTGGCCCCGGAATTCTAACATCTTGCTATCGTGGCAAAGTTGTGTACGAACTCAGCAACCACCTCGGTAATGTGCTTGCAACCATCACAGATAGAAAGATAGGTATAAAAGCCATTGGCACAGGCAACTGGGAATACTTTGAGGTAGATTACCAAAGCTTTTTTTCACTGGTCGGTATTGTCACCGATCAGAATCACCGATCAGAAACTCTATCCTAAATCGATGCTCATTTATTGTCGAATCCTTTGCCCAAGGTTGTTGTTTTTCACCAACATCTGAGCAAAAGTAAATTGTGTTTGTCACATTATTTATAGTGGATGGAGAAAACTATAAGCAAAGGCATAACCACAAACATGGGTAAACGGGTTTTTTCATGAAGTCGCTTTGGCGGTGCTGCTTTCCGTGTAATTTTTGTAACTATTCATGATGGCCTGCCAGCCGTCTTGCTGCAATTCAAGGGAATTTGTTTCTTCCGCATCAAACGACTCAGTTATTTTGTAGTCTTTGTCCTGTTTCACAAAATCAATGCTCACCCGTCTGCCGTCGCTCATAACGTAGGCTATCTTTTTGTGATGGTCAACGGTGGTATAGGTTCCGCCAAAGTCAAAACCAAAACTGCCATCGCGGGCTTCCATGCGGGAAGAGAATTGGCCGCCAACCCGTAAATCGTTTTCGGCCCTCGGGGTAAACCAATCGGGAGATGCGGTATTCCAGTTCATAATATGTTTGGGTTCCGTCCAGTATTCCCATATTTGTTGGATGGTGGCATCAACGGTTGCTTCTACAGTCAGCACAATAGGGTTTTCTGCCAGTTCTTTCACCAGTGCCAAAGCTTTGGGAAAATTATCGTTGAAATAATCCAGAAAATTCTGCGGGGCATCGAGATCGGTGTGCAGAGTGGTGATGCCGTTTTCTTCTTTCAAAGTATAGGCCTCCAAACCGCCGCTCCATAGTTTTGTGGTTTCATCAAGGGGCTGTTCTTCAAAGTTCTTTATCTCGCCGATATGTCTGAACGCCATATACTCATTTGGCCGGCTTTGCTCTATGATACTGTACATACCGCTGCCATCGGGCGAGAGGAAAAGAATTTTACTGCCCTCTTTCCAATCGGAAACAGCATAAGAACCTTCTTTGAAAACTGAAGTCCACTTGCGGTAGGTTAAATCGTTCCAAAGCACTTGCCACACTTTTGCGGCAGATGCTTTGATGTTGATGTTGAAATTGAGTTTTTTCATTTGGATGGTATCGGTTTAGGTTTGAGTTGATTAACAAATTTGCAGGATGAAGTACAAATCAGCCGGTTGATTTGGTCAGGAAAACTGGGTAAAAGTCAGTAACAGAGCAGCACTGCTCAGAATTCCATAGACAATCTGAACAACTGAAAAACCGGTCTTTTTTGCATAATGGAAATAATGCCAGGCAAACATCAGCGGGTAAGACCACAAAGCACACCAGGCCCAAAGCTCTCCTTCCCTGAAAGGAATCCAAATGATCAGAACTGCCAGCAGGTTGAAACCGGCCATTTGACAGGTGAAATCTATCAGGAGAAACTTCATGGCTTTTCCGGCTTCCGGCGAATGCGATGCAGTCTTTTGCAAATCAAGTCCTGCTGCGGTGCTCAGCATCTTGAATGCTCCTTCATTTTTGAGACTCCAGATAAGACTAATGAGAAATCCAGGAGTACTGAAGAAGGTGAAAAGCGATACGGCGAAAATCATGGTTGGTGTCATCTGGTGTGAATTTTAGGATTCAAATGTATTCAATCTTTGTTTTCGGAAAACAGTTTGGTTAACAGAAATTAATTTGAAAACCCTTTTAATGAACATAACCATTCACCCGCAAAAGAATCTGGTCAATTTCCCACAATGCCATGGACTTATCTCTGAATGCCCCGTTACCTTCCGTGCAATTTTCGTTGATTACGAGTAAGGGCTCCGGAAAGCTGAAAGGTTTTTGTTGGAGGTTCAATTTTCTCCAGTCACCGGTGACAATATCACTGTTCTGTTTACAGTGGGTAAAAGTTGTTGCAAGCAAGTATTTGCAACCTGAAGCTTTTATATTTTGAAGAGCATACCAGATATCGTTGTACGACAAATGCACGAGACAATCTCTGACAATAATGAGGTCATTTTGCGGCAACGGATCGTTGATTAAATTGAGAACCTGAAACCGGATATTGGCTTTTACGGTGTAAGAGGCGGTGTTTTCCTTAATCAAATCTTCAACAATGTCGGCACCAAGGTAATCAACCTTCGACAAATCTACCCTTTGCATCCATTTAAAATCACCGCATGGAATGTCTAACATCGAAGTGATTTTCCATTCAACCAACAGCTTGTTCATTGCGTCTATGAGGGTCTGGGTTTGACTGATCTCAGAACCGGTTCCCGAAATACTTTCCGAGCTTTTCCAGTGGTTTTTCCTGTAAATTTTTGTGAATACTTCCTGTGTGCTCAGGTTCCGGAATTCTAAACTCTTTCTTCTACGGTACCAATGGATCAGCCAAAAAGGAAGTATTTTTTTTAGGATTTTTTTCATTCGGATAAAGTTAGTTATGGTTAGTTCTTATTGATGCTCGATCACATTCACCTCGGCTTTCTCAAACAACAGATCAAGTTTTTTCTGAATGCTGATTGTTTCCGAAATAGCCGTAGCAATTTTGCAATAAGTAGCCGGATCTGTCATCTGACGGCCTTTGCGGTCTTTAAGGTATTTCTGCAAAACCTGATAACCGCCGATATGGTAATTCCAAATTTCCGAAGTGACACCTTCGAAATATTTTTTAGCGTTAATGAAGATATTTTCACTTGCTTCATCAAACACAGGTTTTTCAATCAGGTCTTCTCCCGGGCCTTTGTATTTGACAATTGGGTTGTTCAGAGCTTTGCTTTTTAACAAATGCAGTTGGGTGAGTTCTTCTCCAAGTTCGGCCATTAGTGAAAACAACCCATAGTCACTCGGAAAGGGAATTCTCGGAAAATCTATTTTCAGAAACTCGGCGTATTTCTTCCGGTAAGCGTTGCTGTACAGAACCCCATAGCAATAAAAGAGTATCTGCTCCGGTGTTGGTTTTTTGCCGTAAACTTTTCCTAATTGTTCAAAAATTCTGGGAGCTATGTTTGGCTTACGCCATCCTTTGTCATAGTCCGGTTCAGGTTCAAACGGCATCATGGTTTGGCCTGCACCCTTCTTTTTCTTTTCTTCAGGAGGTTTATATAGATAAAGTGGGAACAGGTAATTTACTTCTTTTAGAGAAACACTGTGATGTGTAATAATCGAGTCCGTTATTAGAACATGTTCAAATCCACGATTTATCTCAATTCGTTTTGTCAAACTGATTCCAAGATTTTCATTTAACATATGACGCATTACTTCAAAGACTCTTCGTTCAATTACCCATTTTGAATAGAATATGTGTCTCTTGTCAAATGGCCGATAAAGTACCATATGAAAAGCATCTTCCCAATCTGTTAATTTGAAGAATTCTTCACGGAATTTCCTCAACTTGAAGGTGGATGTATTTTTTAAACCATAGGCACTTTTGAAAAACTCATCATCAAATTTAGAATTTCGAAATTGTCTAATTCTTGATTCCAGCGGTTCTTTATTGAAATCAATCGCAAACTTGTCTCTTGCCGTTACTATCCCAACATTGTTCACTGGAAAAATCTCATTCACTTTCACCCAGTTAGTATAATGTTCAATGTCTTTGGTGTTTCGTTCTATGAAAAAATACCAAGGATACTTCGGATAGAGTTGCCGATAATCTTTCTTTTTCAATTGATGCTTATCAAGCCATAGATACTTGCTTTCTCTATCACCAAACAAATCTTGATAGTATAGGTGACAATCCTTTGTATTTGGTTTCTTTATCATAAGTACAATAGACGTTCCTTGCTTAATGTCAAATACGTTTTCATCTTTGCTGCTATCAGGAGAAACTTCTTTTTTATTTGAATTGCCATGTAAATTCAAGAAATACATCTCATTAAAAGTACCCATCAAACTTTGACGCATTCCTCTAAAGGTAGGATTATCCAAATAACTATTGTCTGTGATCATTCCTACAATTCCTTTACCCGCCTTGTGAATTTTCCATTGTGCCAAACGTAAGAATTTGACGTAATCATTTTGGAGCCATAGTTTTTTTTCATCAAGCTTTGCTCCATCAATCTCATAATAACTTTGAGTACCATCAATGTTAGTTTTCAAAAGTTTTTCAGTCCACTCGTTAATATTTGCAGATAGCCCACTGTATGGCGGATTCCCCATTATCACCAACAGGGGTTCGTTCTTTTTAACCCTGCCAGCCTCATGGCTTTCGTCGCTCAGACTTTCAAGCCCGGGAATCTGGGTCTGGCTAAGGTCTTCCATGTCAAGTGTATTGGTGAGATAGAGTTTAAACCTCTCGTCATCTTTCATGGTGTAACCCAGTTCCTCCAACAGAAAACTGATCTTGATATGCCCGATGGCATAGGGAGCCATCATCAGTTCGAAGGCATAAAAGTTTTTCAGTATCTGCCCGCTGATCAGTTGGTTCACGCCGCCTTCGCCATATTTATCGCTATATTCTTTCACTGCCAACTTAATTGCTTCTGCCGGAAAGGTCAAGGTTCCTGCGGCCGGGTCAAGCAAGGTGATACCTTTGCTGGCCAACCCGTCGCTTAGATCGAAATGCGTTTTCAGAATTTCATGCACGCCTCTGACGATATAACGAACTACGGGTTCCGGGGTATAATAGACCCCTCGTTTCTCGCGGGTTGCAGGGTCGTACTCGGTCAGAAAAGTTTCGTAGAAATGCACAATTGGGTCTTCGCCCTTGCCTGCCTTGTAGTATTGATGCAGTATGTTTTTTACATCTGCCGCGTTCAATACTTCGGCAATGTCGTCAACCATCACCTCCATGTGCTGAGGCAAATCGCCCTGTGAAACAAACTTGAATACGTTTCTCAGGATTCCGATAGTTTTAGGAATGAGGTCGTAAGCCAGCTTCCGGTTAAAACCATTGGTGCTTCTGGTTCGTGCTGCAAACAGACCATAGGTGATGGTCTGCGAAAACAGGTCGGCAAAGTCTTTTTCAGTCAGATTGGCGATCAGGTATTTTTTAAAGGTATCGTAGAAGCCGTACAATTCGCCCTTCCCCTTTTGTTGTTGTTCTAATTCAACACTGATCACCTCATCGCGTAAAAAGCGTGTGCGGACTGCCAGTTCTTTGGCCAATTGTGCCGCAGTGGTAACCGCAGGCAGAGAGAATGAGAAGAACTTTGCAAGCAGTGTATTGAATTTTTCTTCGTTCTCTATAGGCGGAGCGATTCCCTTTTTGGCGAGTAGTGTTCGGGCCACAAAGGTTTTGTCAATCCTTACGCCTTTGCGATAAAGCCGGAATTCGTAGAAGTCAGTCAGAATGAGGTTTGGGAAAGTTTTCAGGTATCGTTTCAGTTGCTCTGATCGTTCTATTACATCCAGATTTTCTCCCGGCTTTTTGGCTTCTATGTACCCTACAATATTTTGCTTCCCGTCCCAAACCCTGAAGTCGGGGTTTCCTGCTTCTGTTTTCTTTGGCAGGGTCGTTACTTGCGTCTTTGTCTTGCCACTGCTGCCGGCAAAAGCGTAAAGCAACTTTTCCAACTGACCATAGTAACTCTCTTCCCTCGCATCACCCTGTGCTGTGGTTTTGATGATTTGCTTCAGGTAGTCGGTTATCATAGTCTTCTGGTTTTCAGAAAATGTGAATAGTTAGACAGGGTTTATTCTCACCAAAGGTACAAGGCGTATGTAAAATTCAAAAGATTGAGGGTGCAGAGTTTATCAACGATGAATTGTTCTCATTCCCCCAACTGATGCTTCCTATTGGTCATTAGCAATTGCAAATCCCAGGTAATGCGTTCATGAAACGGGTTTTTTCTTACCGGGCAGTCTTTGAGCAGGCATATACGGCAACTGCAGTCAATGCAGGGGTCCACATGGATGAAAATTTCCATTCGACGGCCGATATGATTGTTAACCAAGTTTTCAATCTTGTCTATTTCGGCATGAGCCTCTCTGACTGTGAAATACCATGGCTGGGTAACATGGCAGTCTATATGAAGTACGCTGCCATATTTGATCACCCGCAGATTGTGTATATCTATCCAATTGTATTCGCGGTTTTTGTTAAGGATATCCATTAGTTGAGCAATCACTTTAAAATCGGTCTCATCCATAATGCCACCTACGGATTTCCGCAGTATTTTGTAGCCTTCCCAAACAATATAAAAACCAAAAATGAGAGCTACCAGATTGTCGAGCCATATTTTACCTGTGAACATGATGAGGAAAAGTCCAGTGAGCAAAGCGAGCGAGCTGAAAGCATCACTTCGCAGGTGGCGTCCATTGGCTTCTAAGGTTGGTGAATGGGTTTTGTTTCCAAGACGAATAAGGAAGACACCCATACCAAAGTTGACAATGGTGGTGATGCCAACCAATAAAATTCCAAGATCGAGTTTGTAAATCGTCTGCGGGTTGATGAAATGACTGCCCGCCTGAAAGAGTATGCCCAAACCCGCCATCAATACCAGAACCCCTTCTATGCCCGAAGAAATAAATTCTACCTTTCCATGACCGTAAGGATGATCGAGGTCACTTGGTTTGGAGGCCAGCCAAATACTGTATAAAGCAAAACTACCGGTAATGAGATTGACAATAGATTCAAGTGCATCGGAGAAAATTGCGTTGGATTTGGTAATATACCACGCTCCGAATTTGATCGCCATCAGAATTGTTCCGGCTATGAGTACCAGTAAAAGGGTTTTTTTATTCGAAATCCGGTCGGTCAAAATTTGTACAAAACTAATGGATTTACGATTTATGAAATACGATTTACGAATTCAATTAAATCGTAATTTGTTAGCGATTTGCCATTGGTACAAAAGCCCTTGGAGCATATCCGGTATAGATTTGACGCGGGCGACCGATTGGTTGGTTTTGATCACGCATTTCACGCCATTGTGCTACCCAGCCCGGCAATCTTCCCAAGGCAAAAAGAACGGTGAACATCTCGATTGGGAATCCAATAGCACGATAAATGATACCCGAATAGAAATCTACGTTGGGGAACAATTTCCGTTCAATAAAATAAGAATCTGCAAGGGCCGTTTCCTCCAGTTTTTTTGCAATGTCAAACACTGGATCATTAACACCCAGCTTATTCAAAATATCATCGCAACTTTTTTTGATAATGGTTGCCCTTGGGTCATGATTTTTATAAACCCTGTGTCCAAAGCCCATTAAGCGAAACGAATCGTCCTTGTCTTTAGCTTTATTGATGTATTTAGTGGCATCGCCGCCATCGGATTTGATGCGTTCAAGCATTTCTATCACTTGCTGATTGGCCCCTCCGTGCAATGGTCCCCAAAGGGCGGCAATACCGGCTGAAATGCAGGAATACAAATTGGCATTTGATGAACCCACCATTCTGACAGTAGAGGTAGAACAATTCTGTTCGTGATCAGCATGAAGAATCAACAGTTTGTTCATGGCTTCAACAACAATCGGATCTATTTCATAATCCTCCGTTATATGTTTAAAAGTCATGTTCAGGAAGTTTGAGACATAATCAAGAGAATTGTTAGGGTAAACCACCGGATGCCCGATACTCTTTTTATATAGCATAGCACTGATGGTTGGCATTTTGGCCACCAACCGGATCATGGTCAATTTTTGATCTTCTTTGCTTTGATTGGGATCAAGACATTCAGGATAAAAAGAAGACAATGATGAAATCATGGCGGTAAGTTGTCCCATCGGGTGAGACTTTGTAGGCCATGCCTTGAAAATATTCTGCATGTCTTCGTTCACCAAAGTGTGGCGTCTAACCTCGGTTTCGAATTGTTCATACTGCTGTTTGTTGGGCAATTCGCCAAAAATAAGCAGATAGGCCACCTCCAGAAAACAGGAGTTGTTGGCCAGTTCTTCTATAGAATATCCCCTGTGTCTCAGTATTCCTTTTTCACCATCCAGAAAGGTGATGGCACTGGTGGTGGCACCGGTATTTTTATAACCGATATCCAGCGTGATTGCTCCCGTTTTCGACCGAAGGGTCGAAATATCTACGGCAGTTTCTCCTTCGCTTCCTCTTATCAAAGGAAGTTCAATTTCATTTCCATCTAATAAAAAACAGGCTGTTTCAGACATGATCGTGTGTGGTTGTTATGGTTCGGCAAAAGTAGATGTTATTGGATATAAATTGAAATTCCTGTTTGTTGATTTTGGTCATTTCTTTAACGGATTTTGATGACAAATGTTTCAATCAATTTTATTCCTGAACATAAACCCGTCTGACTCTTTGCGAAACAGAAGTCAGGATTTCGTATGGAATGGTTTTCAGGATTTTGGATATATTCGTCAGACTTGGTTTCTCACCGAAGATAATTACCCCGTCACCGCTTTTGCAGTCTATTCCGGTAACATCAATCATGGTCATGTCCATGCACACATTTCCGGCTATTGGTGCTTTCTTGCCATTCACCAAAAAATAACCTTTGCCCTGACTCAGATGCCGGTTCAAACCATCGGCATACCCAATAGCTACCGTTGCAATATTTCGTTTGTTTCTTGATTTTGAATGAAGGCCATACCCAACGCCCTCATTGGCATGAACCTCCCTTATCTGAGAGATATAAGACCGCAGGGTACTCACGGTTCTCAGGTTTTTGTTGTACGTTACGGTCGGGTCAATTCCATATAGACCTATTCCCAAACGAACCATGTCCATTTGAGCATTAGAATAATGAAGGATCCCTGCTGAGTTCAGTATATGTTTCAAAAATGGATATAAAAGTGCTTTGCTGAGTTTTTTAACAATCTGGTTGTACAAGGAAATTTGCCTTTGGGTAAAGGCCTCATGAACCTTCTCATCACTACCGGCCAAATGTGAAAACACCGAGGAAACTGTAAGTCCCGTATTTTCTTTCAAAACTTCCATTATCCCGTCAATCTCCTTTTCTTCAAAGCCCAGGCGGTGCATGCCTGTATCAAATTCCAGATGGAGCGAAATACTTTCAACTCCGCTGTTTTGATGATAATCTGCCAGAGCTTTCAATTGTTCAAGACTGTAAACGGCAGGTTCCAGTTTGTAATCATATAGAACATCAAACTGAAGGGCATCGGTATTCATTACCATAATGGGGATTGAAATACCGGCCTGACGCAATGAAATTCCTTCATCCAAATAGGCTACAGCCAGATAATCTACTTTCTTGTATTGCAGCATTTTGGCTACCTCATGACTACCGCTTCCATAAGAATAGGCCTTAACCATAGCCATAATTTTGGTTGTGGGTTTCAGACAACTTCTGAAATAATCGAGATTTTGTTCCATAGCGCTCAGGTTGATCTCGAGTGTGGTTTCATGACTTTGTTTCTGAAGCTTTCTCCCGATTTTTTCAAACGAATAGGAGCGGGCCCCTTTGATCAGTATAGTCTCATTGCCAAAAGGAAGTCCGGGTATTTGCTCCACAAAAGAATCGGTGTCTTTGAAAAAGATTTTGTCCTTGCATTTGAAGACAAAGTTCATACTGGAAATATTCGGCCCTATGCCGATTAGTCTTTCAATGCCTCTGTCGTTCATCATTTTGGCTACCCGGCGATAGAGTTTGGCCGGGGGCAAATCGGTTTGTTCAAGATCGGATAGTATGACTGTTTTTTTGGCATTCATTTGCTGCCTTGCCAGAAAATCAAGTGCAATAACAAGTGAGGCAAGATCGCTGTTATAATAGTCGTTTATCAATTGGATTTGATGAATGCCTTCGGTTTGCTGCAAACGCATTTCGATCGGATGAAGATTCAACAAGCCACTTCTGATCTTAGCTTCGGGTAGTCCCATTAACAAAAGTAAAAGCCAGCAGTGCATGGCGTTTTCCAATGAAGAAGGATCTTTAAATGGAATTTCGACCTCTATTTCCTCACTATCAAATAGGGCATTAATGCGTTTCCCCTTTCTTGTTTCAGCCACATTGAGTACCTGAAGGTTTGCGTCACGATGCCAACTCCAGGTATGCAGTTGCAAGTAAGGACGATGGGCCACAAATGCTTTTGCCTCATTAAAAACGGTATGATGATCTGAACTTAGAATCAGGTGTTTGCTTTCTGAAAACAGTATTAATTTTTCCCTTACCTTTTGTTGTAAACTTTCAAAACCCGCTGAGTGGGCATCGCCGATATTGGTGAAAATACCCCACTCCGGTTGAATCATGTGTTGAAGTTTTTCCATTTCGCCTGGTTTGGAAATGCCGGCCTCGAAAATGCCGAGATTATGGTGTTCATTCGCCTGCCAGACAGAAAGTGCCACGCCCACCTGAGAGTTAAAGCTTTTAGGATTCCTGACTATTCGATAGTTATTGTGAAGCAACTGGTGCAGCCATTCTTTTACTATCGTTTTACCGTTGCTGCCGGTTATTCCGATAACATTCAGGTTGAGTTGATTTCTGTGCAGGGTAACCAGTTTTTGCAAAGCGTCTAAAACATCATTTACCATCAGAAACCGGGTACCCAAACCTTTAAAATGATCGGTTTTAGAAACCACAAAATTCCTGACTCCGCTTTGGTAAGCTTGCTCAATGAAAAGATGTCCGTCGTGATTCGGTCCGCTCAATGCAAAAAACAGTGCATGCTTCGGATTGAAAATTCTTCGGCTGTCCAGCAAAAGATGTTCGATGATCTCCTTTTCCATAACTGTCACGGGGCTGATCTCACATATATGTGCATGAACAATAGCAGCTATCTGATTTAAGGAATACATTTTCGGGCAAAAATACTTAATTTACAGCCCTAATAGAATGGATGATGGACTGGGTAACCATAGCGACTTACGCTGTTCCGTTTGAGGCAAATCTGGCAAAAACAATTCTGGTGTCACATGATATTCCCTGTTTTATCAAATCGGAGAATATGGGCTCATTGTATTTTGGAATCGTCGGCGGTGTTGAGTTACAGGTGCCTTCAGCTTATGCAGCACAGGCCAGGGAGATTATAGCAAATACGGGAATCGTCTGACCAATAAAAACATTCGAGGTTTTTTGGACGCCGTTTCAGAAACCATGAAGGTTTGCAAACGACTACCTGGTCAAAAATATCTTTTGCGTTGCATTCCGGTTATCACCATTTATTCTCAGAAAATAAACTCCTTAACGCAATTGACTAAGATCAAGGGTGATATGTTGTTCGCTGATGTCTTCGAGATGGAATATCTTTTCACCAACGACATTATAAACGGAGAGGGCAGCATTAGAAATAGGGTTCATAAATTTCAAATGAACCGCTCCGGTAGTAGGGTTGGGATAAACTGAGAAAAAGTTTTTTTCGATCTCATTAATCCCGACATTAATGTTAAGGGTGAAGCATTCTTTGCTGTTACAACCCAGGACATTGGTAGCAAAATGACAAACAAGATAGCTGCTGCTGTCCTTCTTATATTCATGGACGGGGTCTATCAGCGAACAGCTGTCGCCATCTCCGAAATACCACATATGAATATTGGTAGTATCGCTATTTTTTGAAACGAACGAAAGAACCAAGCCTCTGCTGTTAAAAGTAAATTCTGTCTTGTGAATTGGCAATACTTCAAGTGACCTTATAAATTCGCTGTTTCTTAACTTCTCAGGCAATGCACAACCCTAAGTAGTCGGTACCATCGCCAAATACCTTTTCATTGGATGAAGAAAATACGTTAAATGACGATAATTTAGTTGTAAATACATGCCATGTTCTGAGCATCACCCATGGTTTAAAACCCAAAGCCGAAAGTTTCAACTGCGGTTTAAAAATATCATGGGTAATATTTAAAATAATACGGAAGTTTGAAGAAATTCCAATGAACACATTCTTCGAAAAGGCCCGACATTTTTGTGATTATCAGGAGAGATGCCATCTGGAAGTGCAACAAAGGTTGTTCGACTGGGGCCTAAAATCTGACGAGATCGGAACCATTATGAGCCAATTGATAGAAGAAGGCTTTCTGAACGAAGAACGTTTTGCCAGGGCTTTTTGTCGCGGCAAGTTCAATCTGAAGAAATGGGGCAGACTGAAAATCGTCCGGGAACTGAAAAGCAGGCAAATCAGTGAGTATTGCATTTGGAAAGGGCTTGAAGAAATAGAGGAAGAAAAATATTTGCAAACCCTTGAAAAATTGGTTGCGGAGAACTGGAAGAAATACAGAGGTTTGACAGCTTTTACCCGCAAAGGTTTGACAGCGAAATTTTTGGCAGGCAAAGGTTATGAGAGTGATTTGATTTGGGGAATATTGAAGAATAAGACCTAAAGCAGTTTGGCAATATGTTTTTTGGGGATTTAAAAATTCTGATTATCGTTTTGCTACGCATTATTTTCAATTCAATTTTTCCAACCAATCTTTAATCTAAGAAATCAAACGGTCGTCCACAGCAGGGTGAATATTTATTTTAATAAGTGTCAGATTGTTAAATAGATAAAAGCATTGGTTATTGCTAATTTAGTGGTGTTAAACAAAAAAAAGCAATGCTTCGAGACAAAATTATTAAAATTTTCGTAAAAGTTTATAATTTCTTCAATGCTTTTGACATGGAGTACAAAAAAACGCTCATTGCCCCTGCCAGAAGGCGTTAAGACATTGTATTCATTCCTCTTTTTCTAGTCCAAATTTTCGGCACCTTCAAAGTCAATCGCCTTAATTGGTTTGTTTCCTGCAAATTGATATGCTGAATAAAATGGGAATTCCTTGCTAAACGGATCAATGCTCAAGAACCTATCCAATCTTGGATTATAAATCCTCATTTCAAAGGCCGGAGAGTTATAATCTCCATTAACTTCATCATATTTCTCTTGCCCCTGAAACCCGAAACGATACGCTGTAGCTGAGAAAGTGCGTTCGTTAATCAGCATCCCGAACGCGTCGTAATCGCTGATACTTACCACCTGTGCCTGGTAATACATCACGTTTTCGTTTGTACACGACTGAATTCTTCTATCTGTTATCACAGCTAAAACATTACCCAAATGATTACTCAGTTCATAACGCTTCATTCCGCGATATTGGTATTTGATACTTTCTTGTCCATTTCGCTGCATCGGACTCATTTAATCGGTTGTTTCGTTGAAGTCGAATTGTGGCATGGATTTAAGGAACAAGAAATGGATGACGAAGTTATAGCCGTCAAGAGCGTATAGTAAGAGCAACTTATGGGAATATCTAATCAGCGTGGTATAATTTTTTACCTATTAAAATATACCATCAGCATTCAAATTAATGAGAGCCTGATAGTAAATAATGTTGCAAAAGTTGGGGACTTTAAAGTCGTTTATTAACCATTCGCGTTTAAACTTTAGTAAATTGTTTAAGGAAACGAACATCATTTTCTGACAGTTCCCGTATATCTGTTATCCCATATTTATACATAGATATTCTATCTATACCTAAACCAAATGCATACCCGTTATATTTATCTGTATCTATTTTACAATTTATCAATACTTGCGGATCCACCATCCCACAACCCAATATCTCAAGCCAACCTGTTCCCTTTGTTATTCTGTAATCATCATCATTCTCTATCCCTAAAAAAACATCCATTTCTGCCGATGGCTCTGTGAAAGGAAAGTAAGAAGGGCGGTATCTAACTTTTGTTTTTTCTCCGAAAAATCTCTTCACAAATGTAAAAAGGGTTTGTTTTAAATCGGCGAAGGATATATCTTCATCTATACATAACCCTTCAATTTGATGGAAAAAACAATGTGATCTTGATGATATAGCTTCATTTCTATAAACTCTTCCAGGACTAATTGTTCTTATTGGTAGTTTTCCTTTCTCCATTTCTCTTACCTGAACAGAAGATGTGTGTGTTCTAAGTGTAAAATCCTTATCAATAAAGAAAGTATCTTGCATCTCTCTTGCCGGATGATTTTCGTCAAAATTTAAGGCAGAGAAATTATGCCAGTCATCTTCTATTTCCGGTCCTTGAGAAACCACAAAACCTAAATAATAAAAAATATCCACCACTTCTTTCAGAACTATAGATACCGGATTTCTACTCCCCATTAGTATGGGATATTGCGGTTTGGATTTATCAAATCTCCTCAAATTACCTTCCTTTCCTTGAACAATTAAAGATTGGGCTTCTTCTATTTTATTTTCAACTTCTTCCTTTAAAGAGTTGATATATCTACCCATTTTAATTTTTTCTTCCTTATCTAATAATTTAAACTCATCTAAAATTACTCCCAGTATGCCCTTTCGCGAGGAAAAATGTATTTTAAACGAATCCAACTCTTCGCGGGATTTAATTGAAAAATTTTTAACTTCGTTTATTATAGTCTCTATTCTTGTTTGCATCGTGGTAATAATAAATTTTTCACAAAGCTACACACTCTCAGTCAAGATATAAAAATCCATGTAACGGAACTTTAGTCAACATGGCATAAATAAGAAATAAGATTAAAGAAATTATTATTAGTTATTATAGCTCTGTGATTATGGGGGAAAATAGTAAATAAATAGATTGTAATAAAGTTTTCTACACACTTACCACAAAGAGAGATGCTATAAGTATTTACTATTTAGTGAATTAAGATTTTATGGGTGATTAAGGTTTTTATTATCAACTAAAATAAGTGGGTAAAGAGGAAGGGTGTTATTGTGAAAAAAATTGGGAATAGGAACGCATAAATACACATGTATTAACAAAAGATATTTTGGGAATAAAAATGACCGACGAAAGAAGATTTTACTAACATAAATATTAATAATTATTTACAGTTTGTGGAGATTATTAACGAAGAGGTGAAGGAATTATAAGTGGAACATTTAGTTGGTTCCAACCCTGTTTGAGTTTAAATTCTGATGGCACTCGATAGACGGGTTCAGGTAATGAATGAGTACTGTAATTGCCTGTCTCCCAGCGTTGATTGTTATTTAGGTCGTAAATGATCCTGACGGTGTATATAGAAGGAAGTAAATTTTTAAATTCGATATAATCACATGATTTACAATAGTGACTAGCAATAATGGTTTCTTCTTTTAGAAGTTGGAGAGTAAAGGGGATATTAAATGAGTCAATTATTTGAAAGGATAGATCAGAAAGAGGAGGAGGCGTTGTTACAGTTATTTTCATTGTGTCGGGAAGAAAAATGGAAGAGGAAAATATTGATTTAATAGAGTTATAAGGAAATATTAGATTGTAAGTGCCGGGGTCAGGAAAAGGAATTTGTAGCGTAATAGTGTTAAGTAATGTTTCATATTTTATAATAGTGTTGTATAATAAAGAATCTTTGATAAGCTTAAATAAAAAGGTTTGTGCTTTTGAGATAGGGGCATTAAAATTAAGTTGTATATTTGAGTTAGAAAGCACAGAAACACTATGCTCTAATAAAGAAAGAGTATCGGGGGATGCAGGAACGGAGACGGGAAGAATGTAGGTACTGTCGGTTTGTTTAATCTGAAATATAATACTATCTGTGTTAGATGGATAATTTATAAGACAAGTGATTGAATCAGACATAAAAGAGCGAAAGAAGCGGATGTCATCCTTTTTAAAGAGTGATGAGTTTTCTAAAAATATAGAAACAGAGTCGAATATGTCGGGTCTATTAAGGGAAAAAGTAATAATTCCGGGTATTGTTGAAGTTGCAGAGGAGATAAACTGGGTTTCATCAAATGGTTTAAATAAATTAAGGTTAATAAGAGAGTCATGAGATGTGTTAATGGGGTGATGGTAAAAGGCGAATCGCTCGCTTTTATCAGGAAAATTATTATTATTTACGTCCTCCCATGAATAAATAGAATAGTTTCCTTTGGGTAGATATTTTAATTGGAAGGAGCCTTGTTCGGTGCATTTGGTCATAAAACGTGGAAAAGACATAAAAATAGAACTATCTGAATCGAATAGAAAAACACTTACCGCTTTAATAGGTGTTTGAGAAAAGGCATCAAGGCAAGTTCCTGATAGGGTAAAGGTATCAATTAATGCTCCAGTGCTAAAGACAAAAAGGTTTGTTTTGAGAACGTTTCCTTCATTTAGATCAGAGATAGAGTTTCCAAACGAAAATGAATAGGTGGTATTTGTAGATAATTCGTCCAAAATCTTTATAATCAATCTTTTGCCATTTATTGTTGCAATAGGTTGTTTCTTCATTGGTGGGGAAATCACCCATTCGCTCGTTTGATTGTTCAGTTGAATATATTCGTCAAAAACTAACACAATGGAATTTATTGAAACATGGGTGGAATAATTTTCCGGAGAAGAATGAATAATTATAGGAGGAGAGATGTCCTTAGTTCCACCATCCAAGGATTTAACAGAAGCACAAGAATAGAGGAGTAAAACAATAAAAGGGTGGATTACTGTTTTCATACTACCGGCCCAAATGAACTAATAAGACAGAAATGTCAGATGGAGAAACACCGCTTATTCTTGATGCCTGCCCAATAGTTTTTGGTTTTATGCGAAGTAGTTTTTCTCTTGCTTCGGAAGAAAGCGAACGTATGGAGCGATAATCAACGGAATCGTGAATTTCTAATAGGTCTAAGGTGATTATTTTGTCCGCGTTGTTCTGTTCCTTTTCAATATAACCATCATATTTTAATAATATCTCAGCGGAGTCTTTTTCATCGCGACTAAATTCTGCCATATAGTGGGCATAGGGATTTAGGTGTTCTATTTGAAACGTGCTAATCTGAGGACGACTGAGCATGTTCCAAAGCTTGACTTTGTTATTAATAGGAGCGGAATTATTTTCCTCAAGAACAGGATTTGCAATTACCGGGGCTATCGAGGTTCTTTTATAATACTTGAGAAGCTTCTCAATATTGCTTTTTTTTCGTTCTAGTGCAAACATTCGCTCATCTGATACAAGCCCAATGGAATGTCCTATTGGTGTAAGCCGTTCGTCTGCATTATCTTGTCGCAGAAGAATTCGATATTCAGCCCTTGAAGTAAACATTCTATATGGTTCATCGGTTCCTTTGTTTACCAAATCATCAATTAAAACGCCAATATAAGCTTCGGAACGTTTGAGTATAAAGGGGTCGCGATTATGGATGAAATTATAGGAATTAATTCCCGCGATTAAACCCTGACAAGCTGCCTCCTCATATCCTGTTGTGCCATTAATTTGTCCAGCAAAAAACAAGCCCGGGACTAATTTGGTCATTAGAGATGGGTCAAGCTGAGTTGGGGGAAAATAGTCATATTCAATTGCATATCCGGGTCGAAATATTTTAGCATTTTCAAAACCTGGTATTTGGGTCAGAGCGCGTATTTGAATATCTTCGGGAAGTGAAGTGGAAAAACCGTTAACATAAGTTTCGATAGTGTTTCTACCTTCAGGTTCAACAAAAATATGATGCCTTGGACGATCAGCAAAACGATTTATTTTATCTTCAATACTTGGGCAGTACCTAGGGCCTAAGCTTGTTATAGAACCATTAAACATTGGCGAAGAATTGAAACCTTCACGCAAAATGGAGTGTACATTTTCGTTAGTATAAGTTATAAAGCAACTTTTCTGATCCACAACATTGAAAGTATTGCTAAAAGAAAATTTACCCGGATCTATATCGCCTTTTTGCTCAAGCATTAAGTCATAATTAAGGCTTCTGCCATCTACTCGTGGCGGCGTACCGGTTTTCATTCGACCATATTTAAAGCCAAACGAGGAGAGAGAGGCAGTTAGGCCAATGGATTGAGCATCACCCATCCGACCGCCACCAAAATTCTTCAAGCCGATATGTATAAGGCCGTTTAGAAATGTACCACTTGTAACAATAACAGATTTGGCAAAGAATGTAAAACCAAGGTTCGTTTTGAGCCCAGAAACACCTTTAGTGTCAGTAAATATCTTCTCCACATTATCTTGAAAAAAGGAAATATTGAAATTTTGTTCTAATAAACGCCGCCATTCTTGTGAGAACTTATGTCGATCACACTGTGCTCGGGGGCTCCACATTGCTGGGCCTTTCGAGAGATTTAGCATTCGGAATTGAATAGTTGACAAGTCTGTAACTATTCCAGAAAGGCCGCCAAGAGCATCTATTTCTTTGACTATTTGCCCCTTAGCCACACCACCCATTGCAGGATTACACGACATACGGGCAATTGACTCAAGACTCATAGTAATGAGGAGGACCTTGGCTCCAAGCGTGGCCGATGCGTGTGCCGCCTCACAACCGGCGTGACCTGCACCAATTACAATAATGTCATAAGTAAATTCCATGTTGTTTGTTTCACGTGAAACGTCAAAGAGAAAGCAGTTTGTCTTCCATTTTTGTCATTCGAGCTTTATCTTCTAATCGCTTATCATTATATCCGCAAAGATGCAAAATTCCATGTATCATAATACGACGAAGTTCGTTTAGATGATCAGTTTTTAGGAAATCAGAGTTTTCACGAACCCGTTCAAGACTAACAAAAATATCAGCAGAATAGGGGTCCGAAGGTCCGTTTCGGAGATCAAAGGTTATTACATCTGTGTAATAGTCGTGTGACAAGTAACGCTGATTAATTTTTAACAGGGAGTCGTCATCGCAAAATATGAATGTAATGTCCCCATCATTAAGGTTTAAGAATTCCGAACATTTGTTAAGCCAATCATAGACAGGATGTGGCAAATCAAATTGGTTGTCGTTATATTCGAAAAAGGCAAAGGTTATCATAGACTATCGTAATACTCGAATCTCACCCGTTAGCGTTACTCTTTCCTGATTGAGTGAATAAATCTCTGCCACATAAAAATAGACACCTGATGGAACAATATTTTCTCGATATTGCCCATACCATGCGTCAGAGAGCGAATATGACTGAAAAATTCTTTCTCCCCAGCGGTTATAGATAGAAAACCAGGACTTTTCAATATCAATGTTATTTCCAATAATAACAAATTTGTCATTAACCCCACCGGGAATAATGGTGTTGGGCATGTAATAACTAAATAGGGGGATTTTACACACGATATTTGATTCGCTGTAGGAATTTACACCTAATGGATTATTAACTTCCGATGCTTGGACATAAAAACATTTGGTTAAAGATGAGTTAGGTTCATCGGTGGTTAAGTAAGTTAATTCTAATGAAGCAGGTCTCAACAATTTCCACGTGGTACCAGAACCGTCAAAAACGCTAAAACCTTGATTTGACCCCAACCAACCCGCATAATCATTCCATTCAAGAGTTTTGTCTTTTAGCTCAAGTAATATATTTGAAGAAGTATTGGATTCATTTAATATTTCACCACAAAAATCAAAAAGAACCACTTTATATTTAGCAAGGTCTTTTGAAACAGAAACGTTGTTATCGGTAAAAGAAAATGACAAAGAGGGGTTGGGTACACTAAAAGTTGAAACAAAAGGAGAATTATTTTTACTTATGAATAATTCAGCTTTCGCAACATCTCTTAAGCGATTTCCGGACCAATTAACCAATATTGAATTATTGTTTTGTACCGTGACCTGATTAATATAGTTCAGTGAAGGAGTAATTTTCGCCCTAGTGTGTACACATGAAATATTGGAGCTGGAAGTCGTAGCAGGATCACCAGATTTAAATGCCCGAACATAAAAGCAAATCGAGTCACCAAGTTTAGTCGAATCAAAAAGAAGACTTTTTGTGGTTGCGGGAACGGATTGTAAACTTTTATACCCCAAGCCATTTTGGTTATAGTAAACTATATAGCTTTGTGGAGACCAACCCCCGTAAAGAGACCAATTCAAAAAAGCACGTCGAGTGCAGGTGTCAAAAAAAGTTCCTAATGAAATGGTTTTGTGAGGGGACGAAATGGGGGAATAAAGATTACAACTGTCATAAGCGGCAATTGTAATCTCAATATTATTGTTGGTAACTTGATAAAGGAGATAATTAATTGAACTTGTGTCAGACAAAGAGTCGCTATTTGTATTGGCTAGGTATTGATAAATGCGGTAACCTTTTTGGTCAGGTGCAACATTTTTTTGCCAACCGATAATTATTTTCTGTGTTATGAAATCAATACTAACAGAGTCAATTTGTGAGATAGGTGGCTTACTCAGATCAACACTGAGAATATTGGAATTGAAACTATCTATACCATTACAAGCCAATGAAGTGACAATGTAAAATTCCCAATCACTAAAGTTTAAATTGGGCAATTTAAGTTGCCAGGAGTTCATACCACTCGCAATAACACCCGACATTGGCACAAATGGATTAATGGTCCCCTCTCTTCCATAAATACGGTTCCCTGTAAAGGACATACAAGTATCACTTGGGTTAGTCCATTGAAGTGTGATGATAGAATCCTGAAAATTTGGACAAATTCTGTTCAAAATAACAGGTGAATCAACTGCAAGAAGACTTGAGGTGAAACCAAACAAAAGTGAATATAAGATCAGCCTTCGAATCAAAATGTAATTAATATGCAAAGATAATTAACGCTTTAAGGTTATAACTGTTGTATTAACAATGGAAAATTAAACACGTATCTTTGAATAAATTCCTTAAAGAATAACGATATGATTTAACTGGATGATTATGAGACGTTTAATAAATTTGAAGAAACACAATAATAATATTGAAAGGTTAAAATTTGCAATAAATGAGAAATCAAAATAGACAGGTAGTTAGTCTTCAAAGGCAAAAAAGTAATAGTGAGCAGAAAAAGCATCCGATACAATCAGAAACAACTCCCAAAGAATCAGTTTCAACCAGACTCAATAAGTTCATAGCAAATGCAGGTATTTGCAGTAGACGTAGGGCAGATGAGTTAATAGAAAACGGGCAAATTACCGTTGATGGGAGGATTATTACAGAATTGGGCTTCAAAGTGGGGTTCAGCTCAAAGGTGTATTTTCAAGGCAGGGAACTTTTTCCAGAGAAGAACAAGGTGTATATTGTATTGAATAAGCCAAAAAACTGCATTACAACCAGTGAAGACCCCGAGGGGAGAAAAATCGCATCAGATTATCTGGACAATGAAATTAAAGAGCGTGTATATCCTGTTGGACGGCTGGATAGAAATACCACAGGAATACTCTTATTTACAAACGATGGAGAGTTGGCTCAAAAGCTTACTCATCCGTCAAAAGAAGTGAAGAAAGTATATTTGGCCGAGCTGAATAAAGACTTTAAAAATGAAGATAGGTTAAAATTAACAGCGGGTATTCATTTGGAAGATGGAGAAATTCATGCAGATAATGCAGCCTTTCCTGACGTATTCGATAAGAAGAAGGTGGGAATAGAAATACATTCAGGCAGAAACAGGATTGTGAGACGGATGTTCGAACATTTGGGTTATGAGGTTAAAAAATTGGACCGGGTTTTATTTGCCGACTTAGATAAAAGAAAATTGAAACGCGGGGAATCGAGGAGGTTGACAGAAAGAGAAGTTCGACAACTGAAACTATTGGTCAATTTGAAATAAATTTACGTTTATCTGGCGGGTCGGAAAGACAAAGATATTATACCTTTGATGGACGGATAAAAATTTGCACGATGAAAAAATGTGATTTACCGGTCATTGTTTTTATTGGCTTGATATTATTCTGCCATGAGAAACCGTCTTATATTGACAATATTTGAAACAAAAATCACTAAAGGACTCAACATCTGTTGCAACGGTAGTTCCACCAGATCCTATAAATGCCTTAATTGAAGACATAACCAGAGTCAAATGTGTAAATTACCCTAACGCAATTAATATACCTAAACGAATTTTTATGGCAAATCATGGAAGAGCGGTAGGCATCTATGTGTTTCCTAATATTCTTAATAATTTTACACCACATTACCCGTATTGGAACACACAAAATAAACAAGAAATTGAAAACATTGTAAGTCCGTCATTATTTACATTTACTAGCTTGTATGACAAAGCATTAGACAGAAAGAAGTGCAAAACAAAGCCAACAATGGTGAAACCTTTAACAAAATGGAAGTCTAATGCGAATAACCGGCGAATAACAACAGGAAACTTTGACATGGAATCAGAGATTAAGGCTGATTCAACAAACAGGAAAGAAATAACTAAAGTAATACTTACATTTACTGCTGCCATTGCCAATCCGGTTTACCTGCCAATAATTGTCATTGAAAAGCACTTAATTTCACCACAATTGACCCCAAGATGGATAGAACAAAAGTACAAGCATTATCATGTTTTAAGGAAAAGTATCGCACGGTATAAAAAAATTGGATTTGCTCAATCAATCGAAGCAGGAAGGGTAAATGAAAAAGTTTGAAATATCACGATAATAAAAGCATTAAAACTTAAGGATGACCGAAATACTGTCTTGGACAATCTCAATAAAGTTGAAATCAAGGAGGTGCTTCAATGTTTAAAAAAGGAAGTCAACTAAGAATATGGACCTTTTCCTGAAAAAGGGTTTTGAAAAGTATCTGCGGCTGGAAAAATCCCTCTCGGCCAATTCTATTCTGGCATATTTGAATGATCTAAGAAAATTTGATTTTTTTCTGAAAGATTCAGGCATTACCTTCGGCTATTATACTATAACAATACAAGAACTGCGAGAATTCAATAAATGGTTGACGATTTCTTTATTGGCCACAACCAGTATGGCCCGAACCATGAGTAGTATTAAGGCATTTTATCAATTTCTGTTGGAAGATGGACATATTAAAACAGACCCAACGCTATTGTGGGAGGCACCCAAGCTGAGAAGGCATTTGCCGGAAGTTTTAAATCATCCGGAAATAGAAAGAATGATCGAAGCCATTGATTTAACTAAGACTATGGGCGAGAGAGATAAAGCCATTATTGAGATTTTGTTTTCATGCGGCCTTCGGGTTTCTGAATTAGTGAATTTACGGTTAAAAGATATTAATTTCGAAGAAGGCTTTTGTCGGGTTATCGGAAAGGGCAACAAGGAGAGACTCGTACCTATCGGTTCGGTGGCTATGAATCAAACTGATCTGTTTTTGAAATATGTCAGACGTCATCAGGAGCCTAACGTTCAGGATAAAGACATTTTATTTCTCAATAATCGGGCTAAAAAACTAAGCCGGGTGAGTGTTTTCAAACTGACAAAATACCTTGCAAAAAAGGCAGGTATTTCAAAGAATATTAGCCCTCATACCTTCAGACATTCATTTGCAACAGTTTTGGTAGAGAATGGAGCAGATCTCAGGTCGGTTCAAATGATGTTGGGACATGAATCTATTTCTACAACAGAAATTTATACCCATATAGATCGCTCATTTTTGCAAAGTGTAATCAAAGACTTTCACCCGAGATCATAAGCAGTGATAATTTATAATGTAACGGTATGTGTGGATCAGGACATTCATGATGAATGGTGGCAATGGATGAAAACAGTCCATTTGCCGGAAGTTTTACAAACAGGTCGATTCCTGAATTGCCGAGTGTTCCGAATCCATAGCCATGACGCAGGAATGGAAGGAATCAACTATGCCATTCAGTATTCGGCTAAGACCATACAAGCCTATGAAAGTTATTTAGCTAATGAGGCACCCATACTGAAGAAGAAAACCTATGAAAGATATGGAGAAAAGGTTTTGGCCTTCCGGACAGTTTTAGAATTTGTTGATGAAATTAAGCCATAAAATTCTTTTCATCTTTGGCTCCTTTTCTGAGGATGAACAAAATTGAACAAAGCAGCAAAGGCAAAACAGGAACTAAAAAACGACTGGCACCCAATGGCCCGGTTAGAAAAACGAAATAAAAAATCGTGTTAAAAAGAAGAAGACGAAAAAGCAGCGAAATATTTTTTGATAAGAGAAAACAACCAAAACAGAAGAGTTTGAGAATATTGAAAATCAGAATTGAAAGTAATAGAAGCAACAGCATTAGAGATTGACTTTTTAGGTATGAGCCAATTGATTCGATATTGGTAATGGATTTTTCCATCAATCCCGGGGTTTCCATTTTATCCAATGTGAAAAACTGATAAACATCAAATCGCCCGGGGTCAACCATCATTCGAATCATTCCTCCCAAATGAATTTTAAAATAGAAAAATTTGTTTTCATTGATATAGTTAATGCAGCGTTCCCTGATTTGTGAGTTATTGAAAACAAAAGCCTGTCTTGTTCCGGGAATAATCATTAATGGATCAAGTATAGAATCTGCCTTTTCGGTGCCATATTTATTCAAAAGCATATACCGTGTGTTGTAATGCAAGAGGTTGATGACTGAAATACTACTAAAGTGGTACAGGCCTGTGACCCATCTATTTTGTATGGAGTAAAAGTGAATAACGAAGAGCGGCGTGAGAACCCAAATGAGCCCGATTAGACCGCTATAGTTTAAAGATCGCTTCCGAAATTGTATAAATACCCAAAACATAGGCAGTAAAAAGGCAAAGAAAAGAAAGACAGGTTTAGTGAGAAAGCCGGCAATGACCAGTAACGAGGACCATACCCAATTTTTAGATCGGTTCGATTTGATCACCAGAATCACTTGGTGAAGCAACAACATCACAACAGTTTGCAACAGAATTTCTGCCATGATAAGGTTGGCATAAATAACCTGACTGACTGAAAAGAGACAGGCCAATAAAAAAACAACAAATCGGAATTTGGATGGCTTGAATGAACCAACTTTAAAATGAAAAAGTCTGATTGCCAAAGCGATATTTAAAAGGCTCAAAAGGTTTTGTATTAATAAGGACAACCACTTATGATCAGATGTGGCACCGGTCGCCCAAAGAAACAAGGGGTAAAGGGGAGGGCGTTTTGTAAAGCCCCTGAAGTCAGTGGGGGCTTCCCAGTTGAAACAATAAAAACTCTTATGCAGATTCCAATTATTAGCACTATTCAGGTACTCAATAGAATCGCGAAGCATGGGTTGGTACCTGAGACTCCAAAAATAAAAGAAAGAATGCAATGCAATAAGGCATCCCCAAAACAGATATCGTTGATTTATACTCACGTAACAACGGGATCAAATGTAGGTCAAATAATTTCAAAGAAAACACAACGCGTGAAGGGAAACAATTAACCGGACAGAAAATCAAATTGGTCAATTGAAAGAAGCGTTGTAATCTTGTAAAAAATTTCAGCAAATGAAAAAATCAATTCTTACTTCTTTATTTCTGGCTTTGATGGCATGGTCGTTAACCACCTACAGTCAGGATTATAAAACAGCTTTTGGTTTTAGGCTGGGTCCATCCAGCGGGGTGTCGGTTAAACATTTTATCAGCGAAAAGGCACTTTTAGAGGGAATATTGGCCAGAAGGTGGAGGGGTTTCAATCTGACGGGATTATATGAAATCAACAATGAAATAGTTTCTGTTCAGGGCATGAATTGGTATTATGGAGGCGGGGTACATATTGGTTCCTGGCAGGGGGGTAAAGGCCATAAATGGTTTAAAGAAGACAGGCTTTATAATGTCTTAGGTTTAGATGGAATTATCGGGTTGGAATATAATTTTGCAGAAGCACCGATAAATATAAGCCTCGATTATAAGCCAAGCTTCAATCTGCTTGGTTATATGGGAATTTGGGGCGATGAGGGGGCGGTTTCAATCAGATATATTTTCAAATAGAAGTTTTTCGGATATTATCTTAATATCTGGAAAACTTTAAAATGAACAACTTCTTTAGGCTCTTTTTCCAAACTGGAAACCATTGCCAAAGGTGGCCCCGTTTTGCACCAATCAATAAACTCATTCAGGCGTTCTTCCTCTCCCTCAACTTCGATGTAAACGGTGCCATCGGGCAGGTTTTTCACATAACCGGACAGCCCATTTTTCAGGGCTTCCGCTTGTACAGAAGCCCTAAAGAAAACATGCTGGACTTTGCCGTAAATTTTGATTTGAAAGCCTTTAATCATAACAGAAGGATTTAGGCGAAAACCATAGATTCAATGTTATTTCGAAAGGTTGTTAACCTGTTCCTGTTCCTTTTTGGTTAAATCCATTCTAAACGGGGTCGGGTCCTTTCATTCATGATATTTCCGGTATTCAAAGCTGTAATAGGTTCAAACAAAAGAACCAAAACTTCTTCAACCGAAACGGGTCGGTGTTCTGTGCCTTTTGGAATTATAATGACTTCTCCTTCGTTTAAAATGATGTTCCCTTCTCGTAACTGCATGGTCAGTTGCCCTTTGAAAATTATAAACATTTCGTCTTCATGCTCGTGTAGGTGCCAGTCAAATTCCCCTTTAAGTTTCGCCAATTTTACAGCTTGTCCGTTTAATTCGGCAATTATTCTGGGGTTCCAGTGATCAGAAAATAATTCAAATTTTTGGGCTATATTAATTTTTTTGATCACAATCTTCAGGGTTTTTGTAGATTCTCAGATTGTTGTCCCTGAGATTCAGGTTGCGGTACCTTAGGCTCTTCAGGCACTTCGAGATTCATTTCTTCAATCATCTTTTCTATGGAGTCCATCAGGATTTTATCATCGGCCTCGTTGTAAAAAGAGTCCTGGGCAACCACCATATTCCAGCAGTCGAATGTTTTCACCATTTTGTTTACAGGCTTGATAAATGGTCCTTTTTGGATGCCCGTTTTTTTGTCGTTGTAAACCAATTGCATCATCCGTCCGAAAATCGGTAAAGCCGTTCGCCCGCCTTGTCCACCGGCCGATTCGAAATGAATACGCATGTCGTTGGCTCCTACCCAAACGCCCGTTACCAGGTTTTGGGTGATCCCGATATACCAGCCATCGGCATAATTGTTCGATGTTCCGGTTTTGCCACCGATTTCATTTCCCTGGCAAATGCCGTAATTGTATAATCTCCGGGAAGTGCCACCGGGTTCTTCAACACTGCCTCTCAGCAGAAAAGTCATTAAATAGGCGTTTTCTTCATTGATCACTTGTTTTGCTTCACTTTCAAAGGTTCCAACCTGCCTGCCTTTACTGTCTTCAATTTTTGTTACCAAAACGATCTCAGGCCTTTTGCCTGAATTGGCAAAACAGGTATACGCCCTAGTCAGTTCCAGCAAGTTGACCGAACTGGTTCCCAAGCCAATGGAAAGTGTCTCCCGGAGTTTACTCTTGATTCCCAGTTTTTTAGCTGTTTGAACTACTTTTTTGGGTCCAACTTTGGCCGTCAGTTGGGCAGCAACCGTGTTGACAGATTGAGCCAATGCCGTTCTCAGCGTTATGTTTTCATAGGAATAAGTGCGGTTCGCATTTCTGGGTTCCCATTGCACTTTCTTTCCCTTTTCATAAGTGGGGATGGAGACCGGTTCATCCTTGAATTTGTCGCAAGGGCCCATGCCCTGCTCCAAAGCAGTAGCATAAAGGATTGGTTTAAAAGTACTGCCCGGTTGCCGGATAGATTGATTCACATGATCGAATTTATAATGGGTCCAATCCAGATCGCCGACCCAGGCAATGACATGTCCGGTAATTGGGTCTATTGAAACCACTCCACAATGCAGGTTCTGAGTGGTGTGTTTGATCGAATCAATCGGACTCATCCTCACCTTCTTTTCCTTTCCTTTATCCAGGATGCTCATCCGCACAGGTTTTCTCATTTCGTTAAATGCGGAATCAGGGGCGTAACCATTGGCCAGATAGGTTTTAAATCTTTCTGACTGAACCACTAATTGGCTCAGATGAATTTCCGTTTTAGTTGGTGGATCGGGTATTTTCGGGGCTTTCTTTTTTGGTTTTTTTATTGGTTTTGGTGTCAGCCTTTTTTGCTCCGCCTTTTCCTGGGCTATCTTATAATCAAACCAGTATTTGTTTCCCCACAGTCCGGATTCAAAGGCGGTTTGAATATGCTTCATGTTTTCATCAACGGATTGTTCAGCATATTTTTGAACATGGGAGTTAATAGTGGTATAAATTTTCAAACCGTCAGTATAGAGGTTGTATTCATTTTTTTCGCACCAGTCCGCCAATTCACGAACAACAGCCGCCCTGAAATAAGGAGCAATACCTTCTTCCCTGACAATTTCCCTGATGTTCAGTTTGAGGGCTTTCTTAGCGTATTTTTTGAATTCCTTTTCAGAGATGAAGTCATATTTCTCCATCTGAGAAAGGACAGTGTTTCTGCGGTTTTTGGCTCGAACGGGATTGTTTCTCGGATTGTAGTAGCTGGGCCCTTTCAATATACCAATTAACAGGGCAGATTCTTCCAACGACAGTTTATAGGGAGATTTGGAGAAATAGTATTCCGCAGCCGTCTTAATCCCAAAAGAGTTATTGCCAAAATCAACCACATTAAGGTATTGGGTTAAGATTTCTTCTTTGGTAAAAAAGAATTCAATCTTCGAGGCCGTTATCCATTCCTTGATTTTAGCAATAATGGTTCGCAGTCCTGGAACGTATCCCAGAAGTCCCCTGGAGGAAAAATCGCGGGTTTTATAGATGTTTTTTACCAGTTGTTGGGTAATGGTGCTTCCTCCGCGTGCCTCTCCTTTTACGGTTGAAAAAATAGCCGAAACAATGGCGTAGAGGTCAAAACCATGATGCTTGAAAAATCTGATGTCCTCTGTAGCAACAAGGGCATCAATGGTTTTTGGGTGTATTTCCTTATATACCACCGGTTCCCTTTCTTCAACAAAGAGTTTTCCCATCAGTTTTCCGTCTGCCGTGTAGAGTTCGGTGATCAGCGGAATCTTGGGGTTCCGAACTTCGTTCATACCGGGCATGTGGCCGAATACCCAAAGAAAATTGGTTTCAAGAAAAAACAGAAAAAACAATAGGACAATTAACCCTGTGTAAAAGATACTCAAAAGTTTGCGAAAAAAATTCAGTTCATTATACCTCGAATGGTTGAAAACCGACAAATGCCAGATTTTCTTCCAATAAGGTTGCAACCATTTAAGAAAGGTCTTGATGTTCTCAAAAAGCTGAATAAAAAAATCGGCAATGCGTTTTTTCAAGGGTAAAAAATTCCTTTTCAAACGTAAACAAAATTCCCATAAATTCTAAAAGTTTATGGGTATGGGTTATTTGTGTAAATAATTACGCCGAAAGAAAACCCTAACTATTCTTGCTGTAAACTCTTACCTGGAAAACAAATTTTTCGAGCGTGTTTACCTGATTGTTTCTTGAAATTTTTCGGATTGACTCAATCCTATGAGGAACCAAAATCTTCTGATCTGTTGTTTCCTCGGCCATTTCAATGGTTTTAAGCACGTATGCCGAGCGAATGGCAAAGGCCACCCCTTCTCTTTCATTTTGCTTTCCGCTAACCACCCCAATGAGATTTGCTTCTGAATCGAACAAAGGACCGCCACTGTTTCCGGGGTTCAGTGGCATGGAGATTTGATAAGAAATGCTGTCACCCATAAAACCCAGTCTGGAACTTAAGTAACCCTCTCCATAAACGATGTCTTCTTTTGGGTAGCCCAAAGTGAAAAGCTTTTCGCCAAGTGAACAATCGTTTTTTGAAATAGTATAAGGTAGAAATTGATCTTTATGAAAAGCAGTATCTAAGATTTTAAGAATGGCTAAATCGAATTCCCTGCTGGCAATTACGATTTCTACTTTGAAAACCTCACCCAAATAGTTGGACACAAACACCGAATCAGCCGAAGAAACCACATGATAGTTGGTTATCAAATAACCATTATTAGAAATCAAAAAGCCGGTTCCGCTGAAATTTTCCGTAATGGCCTGTCTCACTTTGTTGTTATAATCGCTCACCAGAACATTCTGATAGGTTTTCAACTGATCCACCTCTCTTTTTAGGGCGTTGTATTTGCTCGTAACCTTGTTCTGTGACAGGTAATTGGCAGTAAACAAAGTAGTAAAAACACTGATAAAAATGACCGAAGCGGCCACTGCAGTCCATTTATACATTCTGACGAGTTTGTAGGTGGGCTGGATAGCCCCATCATGTTGACCTACTCCTATTATTTCCTGAAAAGTTTGTTTGAAAAGCTTTCTGACACCAATCTTCTTAAGGTCTGATATCATTTGTCTGTGCTGATTGAATTCTTCCTTTAAATCAGCGTTATCTTCTAAGTTAGCTTCAAACTCCATTCTCTCTTCTCGAGACAAATCACCTTGCAAATATTGATCTGCCCATTCCTCAAAACTCTTTTTACGCGTCATTTTACTCCTTTTTAAAAAACATTTTTCTCAAACGTTGCAGGCATTTATATTTTTGATTCTTGGCGTTTTCGGGATTAGTGTAGGAAAACTTGTCGGCCAATTCCTGCATATTCAAACCATTTATGTAAAAATCCTGCAACAAACTCTTACATGGTTCCCCTAATTGATCTATTGATTTCCCCAATTTCTCAAAACGCCGTTCTTCCTCTTCATAAACCAATATTTCTTTTTCAACATCCGGAAAATCTGATGTTTCGGGCATCACTTTCATTTGCTTTCCTTTTTGTTTCAGTCGTTTGAGCCACAAACGCCAGCTAACAGAATAAATGTAAGTACTGACCGAACTCTTCAGTTCAAAATTTCCTGTGTTAACGTTTTCAAATAACACTACTACCGCATCCTGAAAAAGGTCGTCAGCTTCGTCTTTGTTTCCGCTGTTTTTCACCACCATTTTCAAGACTAAAGGGAAACAACTGTCATATACATACTGTAAGGCTTTTTTGTCCTTTAGCAATATTCCTTCGACTATTTCCCGGTCTTTTAGTAGTTCCCTTTTTATCACAGGGCAATTATTAATACTTTTATGGGCAATAAGTAACCCGTTAAAAAAAATATTTTTACAAATGGGTTACCTTTTTTCATTCTGAGTATATACTTTCGAATTTTAGACAATTATAATAAACAAGAAAATGAAAAACACATTAAAAATTGCAATTTTGGCTTTTGGGGTTGCTGTAATGGCTGCCGCATGTAAAGGGGGTGCAGAAGGTGAAGGATCTTCTACCGCAACTTCTACCGCAACAACAGCTCCGGTTGTTGAAGAAACTCCAGCTCCGGTTGATACTGCAGCTGCTCCTCATGCTGAGCATGCCGATTCAGCTATGTAATCAAAAAGATTATCAAGAAAAGCCGCTTGTCTTTTGACGAGCGGCTTTTTTGTTTTGTGTCAATTTGAAATGATCAGATTTGTCTGATGTTCGATTGCAGTATAATATTTTAAATTGATAAGGGTGTTTCATACAAAGGGTACATCTGCCTTTCCTTTGTTGAAAACTTAAAACCCGGGATAAAATAGAACGAACGGTAATGCTGTTATTTTGAAATGGTCTAATAAGTAGAGGCTTAAAATCACCGGTATGAAACAGCAAAAGAAAATATTTGTCCTTGACACTTCTGTCATTTTGTTTGATCATCAGGCGGTTATGAATTTTGAGGAACACAATATTGCCATTCCCATTCAGGTTTTGGAAGAACTGGACACCTTCAAAAAGGGAAATGACACAATGAATTTCGAAGCCAGGAGCTTTATCCGCTTTTTGAACGAGATTGTTCAGGAGCATTTGGTAAGTGACTGGGTGCCACTGAATGGGAAAACCAAGGGCAAAATTAAGGTAGTACTCGACAGCAGTGGCAGCAAGGCGTATGATGCCGAAAAGATTTTTGACGACCATAAAAACGATCATAAGATCATCAATGCGGCCTTAGTTCTGAAAAATGAAAATCCGGCTGCAAAAGTTATTTTGGTTTCAAAAGATATTTGCCTGCGGCTGAAGGCCAAATCGCTTGATATTTTTGCGGAAGACTATGAGACAGGAAAGATAAAGGACCTTGAAAGCCTCAACACCAGTATGACGAATCTTGAAGTGCGTTCGAGCCTGATTGATGAATTATTCGAAAAGGGGATTCTGGCTATAAGCAAGCTGCGTATAAAGGAGTCCATAGCCAATCACTACTACATCCTGAAACACGGAAAGAAATCTATCCTTAGTTACTACAACCCGGAAACTGCTTATTTGGAAAGGGTAGAAAAAAGAGGGGTGAATAACATTAAGCCCCGCAATGCAGAGCAGACTTTTGCCATTCACGCTTTGTTAAATCCCAATATTAAACTTATTACTTTAAGGGGGATTGCCGGAACAGGGAAAACGCTTCTGGCCCTCGCAAGTGCCTTGGAACAACGCCGAAACTACCAACAGATATATGTGACCCGCCCCATTGTTCCGCTTGGCAACAAGGACATCGGGTTTTTGCCAGGTGACATCAAATCGAAAGTAGATCCTTACATGCAGCCTATTTGGGACAATCTCAAATACATCAAGAGTCTTTACGATTCGAAAGATTCTGAATATAAGAGAATTGATGAAATGGTGGATAATGAGAAAATTGCCATTGCACCTTTGGCTTATATCAGGGGGAGAACATTATCTAATGTATTCTTCATTGTTGATGAAGCCCAGAATTTAACACCGCTTGAAGTGAAGACCATTGTCTCAAGAGCCGGTGAGAACACAAAGATTGTTTTTACGGGCGATATTTATCAGATAGACACACCCTATCTGGACTCGGAAAGTAATGGACTCTCTTACATAATTGACCGGGTGAAAAACCACAATCTCTTTGCCCATGTGACTTTAGTGAAAGGAGAAAGAAGTGAATTGGCCAATCTGGCGAATGACCTGCTTTAGTTTTTGTCCTTCATCTTTTGAATTCTGAGTCGCTGCCATCTTCTGAGAAAATACATGAACACAGCCACCAGAAAAACGATTCCGAAGATTTGGGTAGTGTGATTAAATCCGGTAGCGGTATAAGAAATATATCCTTCAACTGCAGACACTGCCGCCACAACCATCCACACAATTTCAATAAATCTTCTCATATCAATCCGTGCTTTTAATATTGACCCTTCCCGTTGGTTTTAAAATCTTATACCTGGTGAAAGACTCATTCGATTCAAATCCGTCACCATAAATTATTTCATTCTTTCGGGTAATAGTTACAAATTTATCGGAATAAATCTTGAATGTATTCTGATCCCATTGTAATTCTTCGCTTTCCAGTTGCTCGCCCTCTACATTCACGAGAACCACATTTTTTTTAAGAGTAATAATTTTTGAGTTCTCGTAGCTGATACCGTAATCAGCTCTGATATTGCTTTCCTCATTTTGGGCTTTATTAAAAAATTTTGCTGTGAGTCCTTTTTTCATCTCCATATAGGGGTTGTCTTTATTTTTGAATCGCTCCATCAGGGGGGTATTGATTTTTGCTTTCAGAAGGGCCGAATCAGTATAGATGAGCTCGACATCTTTGGCCGTCTCAAGACTCATTTCAATTTCGGCATCTACCAACTTTTTTATTTCGTCGGCATTGTGTTTACAAGAGAAAACCAACGTAGCATGAAATGCCACCGCAATTAGCAGGAGCATAGAGGGAGATTTCGAAGCCCGATGGCCCATGTTTATTTCTTCGCCCGAACGGTTGTTGGTTCATTAATCCAACATCCCACGGTATAAGGGTCACCGTCTTTCAAATTCAAAAAGAAAAGAATTTCCTGACCGGGGAAGTAAGCACTGTACTTCACAATTCTTTGATTAGCCGCGTCCTCAACACCCGGGTCAACTTGTTTGGCTTTGTAGTATTTGTCAACAGCGGCCCAAAAAACCTGCTGGCCTTTTAAATTCTCGTCGGGACATGCAGTCTGACTGGCGGCATAAGCATCCCCTATGAGAAGTAAAGCTTTTCCCATATTCGGGTTAATGGCCAATGCTTGTTTTGCCTGGACCCTGGCATTTGAGAATTGATTTTTGTTATAACTTATTTTAGCCATGCTATAGTAGGCATCGGCATTACGATTATTGCTGTCCATCTTTCCGGCTGCCATGTCGTAGTAAGAATAAGCCTTATCCAACTTATTGCGGGACCTGAAAGCTTCAGCCAATGCATAGGCTGCGTCTGCACTCGGTTCAATGTTATTGATACGCTCAGATACCTCGAGATAAAAATCCTTTTCAGTACATTTTGTAATTTCAAGATAGAAACGAACTTTTTTCAGTAAAGCAATATCGCCGGGTTTGGACAGAATTTCTTTTTTATTGAATTCCTCAATTTTGCCACAGTCAAGTATGCTAAAAAATAACTTGTTTACGCCTTCCTCGGTTTCTTTCCATTCCTTCTGTTTCTTTCCATCTGCCTGCAAATTGAACTGAATGATCGAATCCAGTTGCTCATAAATCATCATCAGCGAATCGAAGGAAAGTTTTTGCTTTTCAAATTGTTTTTTGGCAGCGTCCATATAGTTAACTGGAACGCCATCTTCGGTTTTATTTCCTTGCAACGCAATGCTTTCTGCAAAAAGCTTTAATGCTTCAGTTCTTTGTGCAGGCCTCATTCTTGCCAGATCATTGGCCCATTTTCCTTTAACCAATCCTTCGTCGCCGAATAATGTAATTCTCAATTTATGGCAAAGTATTATGGTATCTATTAAACCATTAATACGAATCTCCTTTTGTTTTAATGGAGTAAGGCTATCAGATTTGTATTTTGCGATTTGCAATCTGAGCAGGAATGGCCCGTTAAAGGTTATGAGTTTTTGAACACAGGGTGCATTATTAAACAAATAATACCAGTAGGGAAATGCCGCATCAAAATCTTTTGCCTGCCAGTATTGATTGAATAAGGTCAGATTCCGAACTGTGGTGGCACTGTCGGCCCCATATTTATTATCGCAAGGACCTTGAGCATTCACCCCAAGAGTAACACCTGCAAAAACTGTGATAAGAATCCCAATTTTTATTATACTTTTCATGGCTATTGATATTTTCTTTTTATGAACCATTTATCGCTAAAGTTAAATGCAAGGTAAATGCGGAGATAATCCTCCTGTATCAAACCGTTTTTGGTTGTTCCTCTTTTAGCATAATCCGCACCTATATTTATTCTGGAAACAAGGGTCATTTGATCTCCGCCCGGTAGCTTAATTTGCCTGACGTATGGAAGCTGCATGCCAAATGTTATGCCAAATTCTGTCACCTGAGTGCCTTTAATCATCAGATGGGTGTTTTCATAATAGGCTCCGGCGGTATAGCGGGTGTATCTGAAATAGTTTTTAAAATGATCCCGCTTGCTTGATGATTTCTCAAAAAGGGCATCCGGCTGGTAATACAATCCGGCTGAATAACGCGACAGTTGAGTCAGGCCAGGGTTTTCACCGAATGCGGAGTATTTTGCCCAGTCCTGAGTGAAATAATCGAGACTGAACATGAGTTGTTCAGGTTTACCAATGCTGTAGCCAATGCCGTAAGACATGGGCAATTCAATGTTGCCGGCCTTGTCTTTGTCATTGACAATCGTGTCAATATAAACGCCATTCATATTGAAAGTTCTGATAATTTGTCTTCGCCGTGCGTTAAGACTATTGCCTAATTGTGCTGTTATTCCGAGAGTGTGTTCAAAGCCTTTTCGCAAATTTTCTGTATATTGAAGCCCAAAATCAATCTGGACCCCTTTGGCGTAAGTACTGCTTTCGTCTGAATAACTGAACTTATCAATTTGATTGGGGTAAATTCTAAACTTGGTCTCAGCGAGGTTACCAAAAAGAAAATTGAAATTGGTACCAACCGCGATATGTTTATTGATGAGCATACCAAACCCTGCAAAGACCTTATTAATGCCTCCTGAACCACCGAAATCATTCACATATTTAACAGAATCGAAGATGCCTGTGCTTGTGATGTTGTATCCCTTGCTGCTGTGAGGCATGATTCCCAATGAAAACGCGATTCCCTTTTTTTCGGATAATGGAATGCCGAGTGAAAAATAACTAAAGGTCGAATTGTTGAAAGAAGTTTCTGTTTTTGCCGAATCTCCGGTAGTAAATTTACCCAAATCCATTCTGGCACCCAATTGAAATGATGTTCTTTTCAGGAAAGCCAATGACGCCGGATTGATGTAGGTGAAACTGTTTTCCTGTTTAAACGACCTGTCTGTTCTGCCTGTCAGTGCATTTTGTACAAACCCTCCATATACCAAATCCCCAATTCCATAAATAGAATATGGCGATTTTGTAGCGTTTTGTGCCTGAGATATCATTCCGGCAAAAACAATACAAAGAAAAAGGGGTATTCGCCTCAGAGGCTTATTTGTCATTATACTTGAGAATTTGGTGCAAACCGAGTAATACTAAATTTGGGGCCGCGAATATCTCATTTTTTAAACGATTGGCAAAATGAGTAGTATCACCCCCACAAAGAACGACTTGTAAATTGCTATATTGCTCTTGGTACGCCGCAATGAATCCGTTGATTTCGAAAATAATTCCGTTTTGAACACCGCTTAAAATGGAGGACTCTGTTGAGTTTCCCGTAAGATGAGGAAACTCTTTATGCTCAATTTCCGGAAGCGAGCCCGTGTTTTGATGAAGGGATCTGTAACGCATCTTCAGCCCCGGACTGATGCTTCCTCCAATAAAGTCCCCGTCACGATTGAGAATGTCATAAGTGATGCAGGTTCCGCAATCAATGATCATAACATTTTTTGTTGGAAACAGGTGAAATGCACCTACCGCCGAGGCAAGCCTGTCCAATCCCAATGTCACAGGCGTGGCGTATTTGTTCACGATTGGAATATTTGTATTGTGGTCGAAATTCAAACATCTAATGTTTGACCAACGGTGAGGAAAACTGAACGAATGACCCTTAACGGAACTCATTATAACGGACGAAGGATTAAGATTCTTGATCACTTGCCATTTTGCCTTATTTTCAAAATCGAAAAAATACAATTGTTGCACTTCATCGTTGAGAAAAGTGGCAGCTTTCACCCTTGTATTGCCAATGTCAATAGTTAATTCCAAGATACTTAAGTTTTATTTCGTTGAAATGATAACGGATAGGCTCTCCGGAAGTTACGATTTCCAAAGTTCCGTTGGCCAATACACTTTGTAAAACACCTTTCCTGATTTCATTTCCATAACTGAAGACAACATTTTGTCCCTTTGCATACAGATGCCTGTTGTATTCGAAAATCAGTTCTTCAAATCTGCCAGCCTTCAACCTCAGGTATTGCTTTTCCAAATGCTCAGAAAGCAGGTTCAATACATGCGAAAGGGGTGTATTCCTTCCGGTTTGATTATAGATTGATGTTGCGGTATGTTCAGTATCGAAATCCCTTTGATTCACATTAATTCCGATACCAGTGATGCTAGATTCAAGTGTATTTCCCCTGATATTGTTTTCAATCAGAATACCGGCGATTTTGCGGTCTTCTACCAATATATCGTTGGGCCACTTCACCCAAACACGGGAAGTCAGGATTTGGCTTAAGGCGTTTCTGACGGCTAAAGCTATGGCTATGTTGAATAAAGGTTGTTCCTTAACGGATAAGAATGATGGTCGGAAAATATAGCTGCACAATACGTTTTTGCCCTTTTCGCTGTTCCAAATTCTCTGTAAACGGCCTTTCCCTTTAGTCTGAAATCCGGCACAGGCCATAAAACCTTCAGTCAAATTCTCAGACTTGACCTTTTCTGAAAGCCAGTGATTGGTAGAGGCTGTTTCATCTAAAAAAGCATGTTCCTTTCCAACGAAGAGCGTATCGGGGTTATAGTTGTCCAAAAGATTGACGTAATTTGCGTCAAAATTAAGATTTTATAAAGGTTCTGAATGTCAAAAAAAGTCATTGCCAATGCACTACTTCTTGCAGACACCGCTGTGTTTGGGATGCAAGAAAAAAAAGCCCACGAAATTGTTAAGATTGAACTCTCGAAATTAAACGCAGCTGTAGCTGATTATTTTGTAATTTGTCATGGCGACTCTAACACGCAGGTCGAGGCAATTGCCGATTCCGTTGAAGAAGAAATACGCAAGAAAACGGGCGAAAAACCTTATGGTCGGGAGGGACAACGCAATGCTCAATGGATTTTACTGGACTACATCAATGTGGTGGTGCATGTTTTTCTTAAAGACAACCGCGACTTTTTTGGAATCGAAGATTTATGGGGGGATGGGGTTATTACAACGTATGCCGATGAGTAAAAACGAATAATTGAATCTCATGCCGGATTGATTACCATGTTCATACAATAGTGGGACAAGGTTTCCTAAGATTAGGCATTCAAATTCCAGTTTTTAAGGTCTATATGAATCGGAAGCTTTTTTTACTTTATCGTTAACCCAAAAACTTTCTTCAATTCTTTGGCAGTGTATAGTCCAATGCTAACCTTCAGTGGTATCTGCAGTAACGGTTCGTCTGTAGCATTGGTCTGCTCTTTTTCTATGGCTTCCAGCACCTCCTTTCCTTTCAGAATAATTCCAAATATGCTATAGTCACCATCGAGATTTGGAAGTCCCGCCTCTTTATTCACAATATAGAACTGACAGGCGTTGGATTGTTTTTGCGGGTTGTTGTCACGGCCCATGCCAAGGGCTCCATAAATGTGTTTAATACTGTCGGAAAATTCCCCGGGGATGAGAAAGGGTGAGTTTTCGAAATATTTCACCGAATCAGGGCAGCCACCTTGTATCACAAAGTTTTTGACAACGCGGTTGAAGGTAAACTGATCGTAATGGCCGGCCTTGGCCAACTCTATGAATTTTGCTTTGTGTATCGGGGTTTCGTCATAGAGCCAAAAGTACATGGTACCCAATCTGGTGTTGACAATCCCGATGGGATAGGTCTTTGTTTCTGTCTGGCTCGCCTTCTGTTCATTGTTCTTTTTACAGCCCGAAGGCACAAAAAGTAATAAAAAGATGGAATAATATTTTTTCATGATTTCAGGTTGTGAAAAACATTTTGCACGTCTTCGTCCTCTTCCAGGCGGTCAATAAGTTTGTTGACTTCCTCGGCCTTCTCTGAAGTCAGCTCAATGGTTGTATTCGGAATGCGTTCTTTGTCAACCGACAGGATAGGTATTTTCAAAGACTCAAGGCCTTTCTGCATATTTCCAAAATCCGAGAAATGAGAATACAGCAATGTTTCACCTTCTTCCTGTTCAATTTCTTCCAGCCCATAATCTATCAATTGAAGTTCAAGGTCTTCAATATTAAGACCCGTTGGGTCAATCTTAAAAATACATTTCCGGTCGAAAATGAAATCAAGAGATCCGGTTTTTCCGAGTTCGCCATTGTTTCGGTTGAAGGCCAGCCGGAGATTGGCCACAGTTCTGGTGGGGTTATCGGTAGCAGTTTCTACAATAATGCAAACGTTATATGGACCTTTTCCTTCATAAACCTGTTCCTGATAGTCTTTTGCATCCTTGTTTGCGGCCCTCTGGATGGCAGCGTCAATGCGGTCTTTGGGCATATTTTCAGACTTGGCATTCTGAATGGCCACACGTAATCTGGGGTTGTTGTCAGGATCGGGGCCACCCTGCTTCACCGACATGGCTATCTCCCTACCGATTCGGGTAAAGGTTACGGCCATTTTACCCCATCGCTTCATTTTTCTGGCTTTGCGAAATTCAAATGCTCTTCCCATAGTTTCTATTCAATAAAATGCGAATTTCGGTTGACGCAAGCTAATAGACAATATTAGATCAGAAACTATGTCCAAAAGCATTAAGACTTTCAGGCTTCTGCTTTTTACATTCCTTTAATTCTATCACTTCAATTCCAGTATTTTCGGCATAAAGATGCTGTATTAAAATTCGGCAAATCTCAGTATAATTTCGCTGCGGAATGAGATAGGGTTTGACATTGCTGTTTTTGGTAAAAACAAAATCCTTATCAACAAAGCCATATCCCTTATATATGCCATCTTCTAAAAGAACAAATGCCTGCTCTTTAAAATTTCTGCCTTGAAGTTTGAAAAGAAAACGGCCACTTAGTTGCCAATCGGCAGCTAAGGCAGATTTAACTTTTTTATTGTAAACTTCTGTCTCCAAATTCCCACTGCAAACACATTTGCAGTTTCCCGATAAACATTCGCTGGAAGAATCAAGGCCACAGAGGGCCGGGCACAAATCATGCTGTTCGGTTAAATATTTCAAATAGGCCCTTGCCTGCAATGGATTGCTGAAAGAACCTTTCAACTGCAACCATCCGGATTTTTTGGCAATGCCTATTCGGTTCAATCCATTTCGGTCTTCATAACAAAGTAATCCATAAGCATTTGAAGCAAATTTTGCCGCCTTGTTGTACTCAGGGAAAAAGAATTTAATGTCGTGTGCTTCCACTAAAAAAGCCAGCAATTCGCTTCCCGTTCTTGTGTACTCGATATTCGTTGTAACATCCTTCAGGGCACTTTTGCCCGGTTCATAATCACGGAAGTGGCTTTCAACCCTTTGACGGATGTTCTTTGCCTTACCCACGTAAAGCACTTTTCCCTTGCTGTCAAGAAACCGGTAAACACCGGTATCGGTTGGCAAATTGAGAAAATGATTTTTGTCCAATGCCGGTGGTAGTGTTGATTCTCTCTTCTGCCTGTTAAGAGCTGTTTCAAGGTGGCCGTTCACATCATTTTGGAGTAATAAAATCAACAATTTCGCTGTGGCCATCGCATCTCCCAGGGCCCTGTGCCTGCCAGTAATCTCAATTCCCAGTTTCTGGCAAATCTTACTTAGGCTGTAAGAGGATAAATTTGGAAAAATGCTGCGGCTCAGCCTCACTGTACAGATGCGTTGCGTGTTGAAACTAATGCCTTCGCTGGCCAATTGGTATTTCAGAATGCCATAGTCGAATGCTACGCTGTGTGCCACAAAAATTCTGTCGCTGATCATATCGAGAAAGTCCGATGCTATTTCACCAAATACAGGTGCTACGGCAACCATCTCCTGTGTAATACCTGTCAACAGGGTGATATTTCTGGGAATGAATTCACGGGGATTAACCAACGTACTCCATTGTCCGGTTATTTTTCCATCATCAACCGTCACCACAGCTACTTCCGTCACTTTGTTACTACGGCCCGTGGTTTCTATATCTACAACAGCGAATTTCAATCTTTCAACAAATAACCCAACATGCAAAGGTACATTTTGAATAAAACAAAAGCCGCTCTGTTTGTCAACAGCAGCGGCTTCTATTATTAAATTAATCTGAGGTTTTAATCAACCAAAAGCTTTTTAACTCCAAAGCCCTGGTCGGTTTCTATTTCTATAAAATAAATCCCTTTAGTTAGAGAAGGCATTTCCAAAACATATTCGTAAGTATTCAGGTTGCTGGCCTGATAAACAGGGCGACCATTAATATCTGTCAGTTTGATCCCCTGAATGTTTCCTTTATCCGACCGAATCACCGTGAAAGCGGCGGCTGGGTTCGGATACACTTTCAGAGAAGAAGAGACGGATGTGTTTTGAACCGAAAGTTGTGTCGCAGAATAATATCCAAGTAGAACTGAAAGCCTACGACACATGTAACCGGCAATAGTGTCAATATAGGCAGATGCCTTGGTCTTACTCATATCCGGGTTGCTGGATAAGGCTGCTTGATGAGCAGTTGTTGTCGGCGGTGCAACAATACATGTAGATGTGGGTCCAGCTGGATCCCACCATTGCCAGGGAGAAGCCTGATTAGAAAAGTCTGATACCAAAGGGAGCAGAAATGGATAACAATTCTCCAATTTGTCAGCTATGGTAATATTGTCATCTGGCGATGGATAAATGTATGGAACGGTTTTCCCATAAAGTTTTCTTGCACCCATCGTATAAGGATCACTGAATGAATCAGATTTAAATCCAATGTTATTCCCGATTCTGTTAGCTCTATCAATAAACTTATTCGGGCCTGGAACATCCACAACAGATTGGGAAATAGGAGGGGGAATGGTTACTAAACCCTGGTTAAACGGTGCAAATGGGTCGCGAATACATTTGAAAGCCATCATCGGGGCATCGCCGGCCTCAATCCATGAGGTATCCGCCATTGCTCCACCAATACCAATGGCCGCACTGATTTTGGCATCATACCCGTTTGGAATATATAGATTCAAATTTCCCCCGAAGCCTTCAAGATTTCCGACATTAACAGTGTCTATATAGCTCTTACCGGTTAATGGATTAATAAACTTGTTAAGTTCCAGTTCAGCAAATCTGTTCAAAGTAGCCACTGAAAAGGTTACATAAGCACCAGAGCCTTCACCAAAAATAACGATTTGATTTGGATTGATCCTGTAGGTATTTGCACCTGCAGCATCCTTTTTCAAAACACGAACGCAGGTCTTTACGTCATGAACAACCCTGAATATGCCATTGAGCAAAGATCCCCTTCTTTCCTGAATAGTTGAAGCCAAAGGATTCCACCCCAAACGATAATCAATGGTTATTGCAACATATCCCCTTTGAGCCATGGTCATACACATCGCAACCGCAGCACTGTCAGCTCTTGAGCCTGTTGGCGAACCATTGGTGCAGGGGGGGAGAAAGTTACCTGTGTGTAAATAAATAAAAACCGGTCGTCTTGTTGTTGTATCATTTGCACTTTTTGGATAATACAGGTCCATTTTCAAATCCGTAACCTTAATATGTGTACTGGTATCAGCAGGATTGTAATAAGCCGCCGGAATAGGATTTCCTGTAAACACCGCGGTCTTCAAAACCGTCATATCCGAACCAATTCTGACCGGATCAATGAATTTTGAAACTAAAAAATTCACATTGGTTCCAAATTTTACGTTGGCATCAACCTGTATTTGGTCAGCACTGAATACGGGTTGTACATAATGAATTTGTGCCTGACTTTGGTAGCTCCACATCATGGAGACAGCCGATGATAATAGGGTAATTTTTTTCATTTTTCTGTTTTTTTAAGTTAAAATTGGAGATTAATCGAACAAATCTAATAAATTTCTTTTTACAACCAAATTCTGTTTTATTTTTTATTGACCACGGGTTCAAAAAGAATGCTGATGTAAGCCAGTCTCCCAATATAAGGACCGCCATAAACCTGATACCGCTTATTGTCCCATACCGACTTCCATTTATTTCCTTTCTCAACTTCTGAATCAAAAAGAGGCCTGATGCCCATTAGATTCGATCCCCCAAGTTTGAGTGTACAATTCGCTTTTTTGAAGAAATAGTTGATTTGGGCATCCACCATGTCATAAGAAGGAATGAAACCCGTAAACTGAGGAGAACCTTCGAAGGTGAAGCCTTGTACCCATTTGTAATTGATTCCAAAACCTAGCTGTTTATAATTAGTATATGGGATTTTTAATTCACGGCCATTCAGTCCAATGTTGTATTTATGTTCAGGAGTATTGAACGCAGGAATAATTGGATCATCCGCTCCCTCTTTGTTCAGCTTGTTCCAGGAATAGTTTCCGGTTACAGCCATTTTTTTGAAGAAATAACTAACCGAGCCAGAAAACCCCTTAGTAGTAACTCTGGAGGTAGCGTTTGCCGCAACTCTGTAAACCACCGGTGCCCCCAGTGGAAATCCTGTAGCCATATCGAAGTCAGAGACCATCCCTATCACATATCCGATAAAATCGTCATAAATACTGTAATAAACTCCCAAATCTACAAAGACGGAATTGTCCAATAAAAACCCTTTATACCCAAATTCAATGGTCTTTACCTTTTCCGGTCTTATTGGGTCAATATTGAAATAATTCAAAATATTAAAACTCTTTAACGAATCCCTATATTCCAGAAAAGATTCAACGGTTATAAGAGAGTCAAATCCTGAAAGATTACCCAACAATAAGGCCCTGCCCACATTGTAATATAAATACTGATCGGCTAATGTCGGATTCCTAATAGCAGAAGAGAATGACAGTCTGAAAATATGTTCCTTTCTGGCTGAATAGACGCCCGAGAATGCAGGAGATAACAGAAAATCGTAATTCTGATTTTTGTCCACTCTTACGGTTAGATTGGTCTTGATTTTTTTGTTCATAAAATATTTCTCTGTTCCTCCATATATACCAAACTCATAATTCTTTATAACCACATCTCCAGTGTCTTTGAAAATTGTTCCCTGCGAATTAGGTTTGTAAATGCGACCACTTCCTCCAAGGACAAAAGTTGCAAACTTCGGTTTGAAAATATACTCCCCCTGAATATGATACAATGCACTACGGTCAAAGAATCTTGTTCCTCCTTCGGTAAACTTTGCCGATGTTATAGCTGCAAAAGCAGAATCAAACCTGTTTGTTCCTACATCATATTGTGACAATTTTCCGCCTCCATCTGACTTATTTAAAGCATCCCTGTTTAATGTGTGCCATTTTTTTAGCGAGTCCTGAACATATCCGCGATTGATAAAAGGGTAATAAATGCTGTCAATCCAATTGTATATAGTGCCGTGTTTTGAGGCATTATAATTTAAGGTGTCCATCATAATTGTGACCTTGGGGTCGTATCGCTTCCTCCAATTGTTACTGTATATGTCGTTCCATCTGTTATCAGGGAAAGAATACTTATTCAGTAAAATTCCCGCACTTACAATATCATACGAATCACCGCCATCTTCCTTTGTGGAATAAATCCTAATGAAGAATTTGTCCTTTTCCCTGTACTCAAGTCTGTTTTGCCAAAACCTGATATTTTTAAGACTGTATCTGTTGTCACCCTGATAAACAGTTGAACCACCCCCCATGTTAAAAGCATAAATCAACTCATTCTTTTTATTGGGTTTATAATGTAACGAGAAATTAAGTTTGTGGTTGCTGGTTTGATAATCTACCAGATCTATTTCTTTGTATCCGTCCCGATAAAAAACACCTAGACCCTTATTTTCAAAAATTGCCACAGGTTCAGTGTAATCATTGTTTTGCTGGACATCTTCATCCCCATAAATGTTAATTGCATCATAACCGCCGGGATTCTTTTCATCATGTTCCGAATTGGATGCCGGAGCATAATTGGTAGCCTTCCAATCCAACGCAGAAAAAGTCAGGAAGCTCAGGCGGTATGCAAACCGATCCATTCCTTTTTTGTCTTTAAATACCTCGGCTTGCCTGAAGGATATTTCCCGAAGGTTTCGCTCTCCCATCTTTGCCTGTATAGAAAAACCATTGAAAACAAATGGATCTTTTGTTTCCATAAAGATGACCCCGTTAAAGGCATTGGGTCCGTAAAAGGCAGAACTCGCCCCTGCAATCACATCAACTTGTTTCACATCCAAGTCCGAGGCTCCTAGGAAGTTTCCCAGTGAAAAATTCAATCCGGGTGACTGATTGTCCACCCCGTCTATCAGTTGAAGACTCCTGACAGGGCTGGTGCTGTTAAATCCACGCGTATTGATGACCCTGAAACCAAGACTCGCCGAGGTAATGTCCACTCCTTTCAGGTTTCCGAGACTTTCATAAAAATTCGCTGCAGAGGCTTCCTTAATGTTTTTTATGCCAATTGACTCAACGGTCAACGGGGATTCCTTTTGTTTCTCTGTGATTCTGACGGTCTTGACTACCACTTGCCCAAGTGTCTTGCTGTCAGACTCCAATTGAATAACCAATGGTTTCGCCGAATAAGTCACATTTATTTCTTTCGGAAAATAGCCCATATAAGTTACAACCAACACCACCGGCAGCTTATCAACTACCAGCGTAAATTTCCCGTCCGGGTCTGTTATGGTTCCTTTCGGGAGATTTTTGACTTTCAGGGAGGCGGCGTTCAATGGAGAATTGTCAGCCTTATCGGTTACTCGCCCTGTGATGGTAACCTGAGAAAAAAGTACGAACGGGGCAAACATTAACAGCAAAAGAAAGGAGGGGTAAATCTGTTTCATAAGCAATTAAATTTGGTTTATGTTGACATAAAATATCCTTTTTAAATGGTCTGTTGAAGTCTGATTTCAACAATAATCATTTCATTAATAGTTCGATTATCGGATATTTTTCTGAAACGGAAAAATATTACTCAGATATTCAGAGCTTAATGGAGCAATCAACACGTTACATTTGAAAAACGCCATCCTGAATTTCTAATAACACATCCCTTCTTCGGCAATGGAAAAATGGCTGTCAGCAATGTATTTACGGCGATCCTGATTCCAAAGAACGGGATTCGTGTGATTGAAGTGAATAAAATGGATATTCCTTTTTTCGTTTTCTTTCAGGCCTTTAAATTTTTCAAGGGACTCGGAAATGAAAGGATGCGGTATCTCTGACATGTCTCTGTTTAGTTCGCCATTGGCAAAAAAAGTGGCGTCTAAAAAAGCAATGTCAACCTCTTTAACTTCATCAATGATGCTTCTATTCCATCGTTCCCATTTGTCAATGTCCGGAATAAAAAGGAATTTCCTCCCGGGAATTTCAATGCGGTATCCTACTGTTTCGGAATACTCATCGCGGTGAGGCACTAAAAACGGAGTGATTTTAATTTTATCCGTTAACCATATTGCTGAATCTTCTTTCAACCCAACCGAATGAATATTCCTCAGGGAAATCAACTGATCCCATGGGCCATTCCTTTCAAGAAATTTCCTGAATCGCGGCATGACGTAAACCGGAACCTGATTCGTGCCCATGGCCTCTCTCCCCAAATTGATCAACCCTGCATAATGGCCCATATGAGCATGGGTAAGAAAAATACCATCCGGAGCTTTTTTGTCCATCATTCCAGATCGGGTTCTGATGTTTTGCCATTGTTTAGTGAAATCCGGTGTTGCCTCTATCAACCAAATTTTGCCGTTTGTTTTATCCACAATACCCAAACACACGGGGCTATTTCCCTTTTGCTTTCCTTTCCAATATTTCTCGCAACACTTTTTGGCACAACCTGCTTGTGGATAACCCCCATCCTGAGCAACACCCAGAACCATTACATAAATATCGGTTGATGTCTCCTCTTTAGTTACACATGAACCCAAACTAATAATCAGGGCGATAAAAAGAAATTTGATCATCTGTGGCAATTCTAATTTTCCAATTCCGACAGCTCCAGCCATCGCATTCCCTTCTCCTCAATCAGTGGGATTATTTCGCTGATGCGGCCTGATATCTTTTGCAATACTTCGTAATTTGATCCGCTTTCTGCAAGGGTTTTTTCCAGTAATACTTTTTCGCCCTCGAGAGTCGCTATTTCCTTTTCAAGGTTTTCAAATTCAAATTTCTCTTTGAAACTCATTTTCTTCTTCTCCTTAGTTGGAGTGTTTGAAACCTGCATCCCGCTCTTTTTGTCTATGGCCTTTTGTTCTTTTTCCTTTTGCTCACTTTCTTCTTTTTCGACCCTGTATTCGGTATAGTTCCCGTTAAAATCGCGAACCACTGCATTTCCTTCAAAAATGAAAAGGTGATCAACAAGGGTATCCATGAAATACCTGTCGTGCGAAACCAAAATTAAACAACCTCCAAAGCTCTGAAGAAACTCTTCCAACTTGTTCAGGGTCAGGAGGTCGAGATCATTAGTGGGCTCATCCAGTATCAGAAAGTTGGGATTGCGGATGAGTACCGTCAACAAATACAATCTTCGTTTCTCACCACCACTCAGTTTGGAAACATAGGTGTACTGCATCGCCGGGGAAAACATAAACTGCTGCAAAAGCTGTGATGCCGATATAGAAGTCCCGTCGCCCATGATGATAACGTCGGCAATGTCTTTTAAAACATCAATGACCCGTTTATCTCCCTTTAGGGCAATGCCCTCTTGCGAATAGTAACCGTAAACGATGGTTTCTCCCGTGTTGATCTTGCCTGAATCAGGCTGCTCTATCCCGGTGATCAAATTCAGGAATGTTGTCTTTCCGGTACCGTTGGCACCTATAATTCCTATTCTCTCACCTTTTTTAAATGTATAATCAAAGCCTTTTAAAATCGTCAGGTCACCATAGCTTTTTGAAACTTTTTTCAATTCCAGTATCTTGCCCCCGATTCGGGTCATCTTTACTTCCAGCTTCAGCTCTTCAACCTTTTTCCCGGATGTGGCTTTCTCTTCAATCTGATAAAAAGATTCTATCCTTGATTTCGATTTGGTTGTCCTGGCTTTCGGACTCCTCCGCATCCATTCCAGCTCCTTTTTCATCAGCAGCCCGGCCTTGTCAATCTCTGTTTTGAAGGCAGTTTCCCGCTCGGCCCGTTTTTCTAAAAAATAGGCATAGCCGCCTTTGTGGTGATAGAGTTCGCCATCGTTCATTTCCAGAATCTGGTTACAGACATTGTCGAGAAAATACCTGTCGTGAGTCACCATCAACAAAGTGACATTGTTTTGAGACAAGTACTTTTCCAGCCACTCAATCATGGCGATGTCCAGATGGTTGGTTGGTTCATCCAGAATCAGCAGTTCGGGTTCGTCTAAAAGTACCAAAGCCATGGCCAGTCTTTTCTTTTGCCCACCCGAAAGTGAAAAGATTCGCTGATCGAGGTCTTTGATATTGAACTTGCCTAATATCTGTTTGATCCTGCGTTCATAATCCCAGGCATTGTTCTCATCCATTTTGGCCGAAGCCTGCTCCAGGGCCTTTTGTGCCTCCGGGGTATGATGAACAATCTGAGCTTCCAGGGCATGTTCGTATTTCAGGATGATGGCCATGACCTCTGAATGTCCACTTAAAATGAGTTGTTCAATGGTCAGACTTTCGTCAAAGACCGGTTCCTGTTCCAAAAAACCAATCCGAATACCCTCCCTGACAGCCACTTTACCGCTATCGGGGGTGTCCCAGCCCACCAATATTTTTAACAAGGAGGTTTTCCCGGTGCCATTATTGGCGATCAGGGCTATTTTATCTCCTTTGCTCAGGCCAAAACTGAGACCCTCAAACAATACCCTTTCGCCGTAATCCTTTGAAATGTTTTCTGCTGAAATGTAATTCATATAGTCAGGGGCAAAGATAGGGTTGAAAATAGTGTGAGTTATGAATCAATGCGGTTTACTTGATTGAATCGGTTCCGTAGAGCATGTCCCAATCTCATAGACTCTATCGCACAGAGACACGGAGAAGCACGGAGGCGAAAAAAAATAGCTCTGTGTGTCTTTGTGTCTCCGTGCGAATCTGAATTTTCAGTCACGAATCAGAGCTTGCAACAATTTCTCAAACTCTTTTGACTGTTCAATATATTTCAAACCAGTTCCCGGGCCGTTGAATCCTGTATGAACGCCAATGACTTCATGTTTTCCGTTCAAGAAAATCGTTGTGGGAAAGGATAGAATTTCGCTCAGGAAAGGCAGCAATTTCGAGGCGTCTCCTTTTGAAGCTGTCCCCGCCAGTATCATTTCGTAAGGAACCTTCATGTTTTTTCTGACCTTATTAATTCGTTGCAAGTGAACCTCTGTATCAGCCACACGTTCAAAACACAGGGCCACAAACTGCAAACCCTTTCTATGGTATTCGTCGTAGATGGAAGTCAGGTAGCGGGTTTCGTCCATGCAATTGGGGCACCAGCTTCCCATGATTTGAATAACCACGGGTTTGCCTTTATAAGGGGCAGTGTCCAAATTGAAAACATTGCCATTTGGTTGCGGGATAGCTAGCTTTACCGGGCCTTCGGAAACAGGTTTTGTAAGTTCAAATGAACTGGTCAATCGGGCGGAATCATTTCTGTTTCCCTTCCAAACCGTTTTAAAATGCGTTCCGGAATAGAAGATTCCTTCAATGGTGTCACCAACCAATGTTCCTTCAAACAAGAAGGCATGAGAACCATCGAAACAGGAAAGTTTGAAATGTGTTTCATCTGTAAAACCGCCTTGGAGGTATCGGTAATCTCCCGTTTCTGTGAGAAAGGTTCCGGTGATTCCATTTGCTGTTTGAACAAACTCCCCAATGGCAGGATAGGCATTGCTATCGGTATCAAAAACACAAGCCCAGCGACCTTGAATACTTCGTGTACCGGCAAAATGGTTTTTTCGTTCTCCCTTTGACAAAGATAACGGGATTCGATAAGTTCCCTGTCGGCTGTTGTCTTGAAAATATCCAACAAAGTTGCCACCCGTCATTTTAGTTAAAACTATTTTTGAATCAAAAACAGGGTGTTCGACAATCAAAGTGTCACCACGCCAAACATTTGGTGTCAATGCCAATCGTTCTGATGCATTTACGAGCCAACAGTAAACGGAATCATCCTTTTGTACCATTTCAAATCCGAAGTCAATCGTTTTCCCTTCGGAAAATATCAGGCCGCCTTGATATATCTCAAATGATTTTGTTCTATTCATATTAGAGATGGATAAGTAGGAGACGATAATGAACAAATAAAAAAAAGCCTTATTCATGATGCGAAGATAAGTGAACTTTGTCCGAAAGATGTGAAAACAGTCAGTGTTAGTCTATCAATGATTTTGTCATGGATTATTCAATGCTTCTATACGCAACCAAAACTTCTTAGTTGCAGTTTTTATTAATTCAGATTCGGGAAATATTTCGAATGCCAAACTGTAGGCCCTTTCTGCCTCTGCATACATTTTATAGTTTTCCCATGAAATAGCCCTGAGCAGGAAATAATATTCGGTTTCCGATTCTTTCAACTCCTTCTCAATGATTCTCAAATCGGCATTCAATGAATCTATTGTCAATGAATCAGCAAATGTGAATGTATTAAGGCCATTTGCTTTGTAACCTGCTCGGGCAATACTCCAGGCGTAGGTTTTACTTCTATCAAAGGCTTTTATATTTGTGCAACCAAACCAGTTTGGTAACGAAATTTCACCCTCCATCAGAGAATCACGACTACACAAGATGCTATTTTGCCCTGAAACTATTTCCCCCAACATTATTGAATAAGGCAAAAACTCTTTATGTTTCCAGCGAAAGTTAACCTGCTTACCCGGTATAACCTCTCCATTTGCAGGAAATACCATTTCCATTTTGCCGCCCCGGCTAATCGCTGTAACGCCTTCTTTGGGTTTTATGTTGACCACATTGTAAAGACCGGAATACAGCCTTGACCATGTTCCGGCATCCCTGTCGAACTTGATGTCCTTTATCTGGCTGATCTTTTTACCCTGAAGGGTTTTGAATCCGTTTTGTTTGATCAGTGTGACTGATGCTCCGGATTCCAGTTTGATCCAATAGCTATCCTTTAACTTCTGCCGCTCTGTAAGGGCAATCCATTTTTTCTCATTTTTATAGAATGCCCTCCCTTTGACTTTGCAGGCATAAATTTCCTGAGCGGTGGTAGAAGGAATGAACCCTTCGACTATGGATTCGACAGGCTCACCGGCCACGCTCAGGGCAAGAAATGAAAGAATGATCTGTATTGCAGTGAGCCACACGTTCTGTTTTCCTGTATTCAAATTAGTCCTATTCATGATCTGTGCTTTTCGGTTTTCGTTTTATGATTCTTGAAAGCCAATTTGTAAACGGTTCATAAGAAGGCAACAAGAGTCCGCTAAAAAAAATCGGGATGATGAACTCTGTAGGTTCCAGTTTTATTCTAAAATTTTCCATGAGTAAAGCACAAATGATCATGCTCAATGGTGCCAGAAATACCAACAAAATGAAATCGAGCAACAAGTGATAATAGTTGTGGCTTTGGTGGATTCTGATGAGGAGAAACATGAAAAGGAAACAACTCATAAAAATCCAGAATATGTTATAAGGCAGAGGTTTCATGTAGTCATTGGTGATGATCATAGAAATAATTTGAGATAAATATTCAATTCCATTCATATCTGGTAATGACCTTCCGATGTAAAGGTTCAGTGGGGTGAAATGCTTGTCTTCCAGACTCCATTCATTAAAACCGCCCAGCAATACGATCTTGTTTCTAAATATATCCGGATTATTTGGTATAGTGTCAAAAACCAGGTAACGCGGCAGGTTGGATACGCCTTTCCGTAAATTGACCAGTTTGCTTTCACCGGCGGCGGCACCAAGAGTTTTCAACTGTTTTCGACCATAAGACAGGCTGATGACTTTAACAGCAAATGAGGTGTCCGGTTTTTCTCCTTCTGTTTTGATGAATGGCTCAAAATGCCTTTTGGTTTTAAGAAGACTCTCCTGTTTTAGAAAACCGATATGGTAAGACCCGCTTCCTTCATTCTGAAACTGCATATCCTGATAAAAAGGTAAATTCATGGTTCGGGATTCCTCCTCCGTACCATGCAGAGCCGCCAAAACAATATTGTCTTTATATCGGTTCAAAACCCGAATCAACCTGATGTTTTGGGTATCTTCAAGTGCCTTTCCGAATATGATGTCTATGCCGATAACCTTCGGGCTGAAGCTTTCCAGTTTTTCAATTTTTGATGCAATATTATTCCGGTCATCATTGTAGCAATTGACAATGACAATATTGGTGTCGGGGTTGGCAGATTTGTGTACATAGGCAAAAATCAAATCCGACATTTCGTAATCTTCAATTTTGTTCCTCATGGGGTTCAGGATTTCGACCTTGTGCAGCAAAGAACCCAACAATTTTCCTGCAATAGCCAATATCGCCAAACAAAACACAGTGGCCAAAAAGGATGTTTTAATTTTTGTTATCATTCCTGAATAAAGATTGTTATTTTATGTTTCGGGTTTTACCGAACAAATGTAGGAAACCTGAGATTGATTCAAGTTAAAATTTGAAAAGCCCGATTCGATGACATCATTGACATCATTGGTTGAACTAATGTATAAACAACAAATTGGGGTAATATTAAAAATGAAGGTGAGAGACCATGTGGTTCATCGGTTTCGGCACTGTGTTTTGGCGGTTAAATTTTCTTTTATGAGCTGTCTTTTAATACGTCAAATGAGAGAGAAAAAAAATTTTTTGCGATTTTCATGCAACCTTTTTAGATATTTGTTGACTATTAGTCAGTGATTTCATTGAAAAAGTTTTTATATTTGCTTACGAAAAATTATCCAACATTAAAATTAAACCATCATGAAAAAAATTGTATTAGCCATCTTGTTCGCATCGGGGCTGTTATTTCTGGGTTCGGGTTGTAATGACCGTAGAGACATTGAAGATATTCTTAAATGGCTAAAAAACAAGGACAATAAGAAATACGATTGTCCTCAATTAAAAGTAAATTTTAAAGAAGCGTGTAAAACGGCAGAAGGGAAAGCAGGGATTGTAACTCAGGATTGCAAATGTACACCACCTGTCACTCAGAGGTTTGATTGTCCTCAGTTGAAACTCAATTACAAGGATGCCTGTAAAACAACAGACGGCAAACCGGGAATTGTGACTCAGGACTGCAAATGTCAGCCAACAAACAATACTAAATTTGATTGCCCTGACTTAAAAATGAATTTTAATGATCCCTGCAAAACGTCTAATGGTGTAGGGAAAATTGATAAGAATTGCAAATGTGTGGTATCTAATACGCAGAAATATGACTGTCCTGAATTGAAACTCAATTTCAAAGATGCTTGTAAAACTGCTGATGGCAAACCTGGATTCATTAACGGTGACTGCAAATGCCAGCCTTCAACAGATGTTAAATACGATTGTCCTGAGTTAAAGTTGAATTTCAAGGATGCTTGCAAAACAAGTACCGGTCAGATGGGAATCATTGATAAAAATTGTAAATGTCAGCCGGCAAATACTCAAAAGTATGATTGCCCTGAATTAAAACTGAATTTCAAAGATGCCTGTACCATAACCACCAATGGGGTTATGATGAAAGGCTTTATAGATGAAAACTGCAAATGCGTTCCTGTTAACAGATAATTCGTATTTGTCAGAATATAAAACTTTGGAAAAAGGTTGGTGCTTCACCAACCTTTTTTCATTGACGGCTTTTCATTTTTTGTTTGTTCACATTTGCTGAAACAAATTAATTCTTCCTATTTTTGTTATATAAATTCTCGCGAAATGAAAAAGATTCTGATTGCCTTGTTATTTCTCACCGCAAATTTTCAAACGGTTTTTGCCGGTACTTCCGGGATAAATGGAGAGTATATATTTTACCTTATACCGCTCGCCATCCTTTCATTCATCTGGGTGGGTTATGAGATAAAGGCCAGAATAATAGCCAAAAGGATTGCCAGGCTGGAAGCCAGGATGGCGGCAGAAGGGGCGAATGACTCTCCGGATTCAGATGGTATTGAGTCTTCCGAGATTTGAATGTTTAAAATAGCATCAAAAAATCATTCTCTTTTACCATTGGCTTCCTCTGAACTATAAGGATTTTTGTACCATCTCCCCAATAGTCCTCCCAATAGCCAAAGAAGAAGTTGCCGCAGGCGATGGAGCGTTGAGGATATGAATAATGCCCGTGTCTTCTACAATTTTAAAATCGTCCAATAAACCACCTGTTCTGTCGCAAGCCTGGGCACGAACGCCCGCTCCACCCGGAACCAGGTCTTCCTCCTTAATTTCCGGAATGAGTTTTTGCAAGGCTCTGGTAAATGCGGGTTTCGAAAAAGACCGGTAGAACTCGCCCATGCCGGTTTTCCAGTATTTGCCGACCACCTTTCTGAAACCCGGCCAACTCAACGCATCCCAAAGCTCCCCGAAGTGGAAATCTGTTTTTTTATACCCTTCTCTTTTGAAAGCAAAGACCGCATTGGGTCCTGCCTCTACATGGCCGTTCATCATGCGGGTGAAATGGACGCCAAGGAATGGAAAATTCGGGTCGGGAACCGGATAGATCAGGTTTTTGACGAGATATTGCTTTTCAGGTTTGAGCATGAAATATTCACCACGGAAAGGAATAATCCGGGTATCCAGATTTGCATGGGTCAACCCAGCAACCTTATCGGAATAGAGTCCTGCACAATTAATCACCAGTTTGGCTTCCAGGCTATCCGCACTCGTTTCTATAACGGAACCTGATTCTGCCTTACGTATATTCAGCACCTTAAGCCCGGTTTTGATTTCACCGCCAAGCTTTTCAATATTTTCAGCATATTTGGCGGCTACCAATTTGTAATCTATGATGCCTGTTTGTGGCACGAAAAGAGCTTTAATCCCCCTGCAATGCGGTTCGTAATCCTTTATTTGATCAGCTTCAATCCATTTCAAACCAGTAAGTCCATTCTCAATTCCTCTTTGGTAAAGTATCTCCAGCCCGGGCAATTCCGAATTTTCTGTTGCCACTATTATTTTCCCGCATAGGTCGAATGGAATGTTATTTTCTCTGGCAAAGTCCAATAACAGCTTATAGCCGTCCAGGCAATTTTTCGCTTTCAGACTTCCGGGTTTGTAGTAGATACCCGAATGAATGACCCCGCTGTTATTCCCAGTTTGGTGTTGGGCAATGCTGCTTTCTTTTTCAAGCAGGATCAGTTTCGTTTCAGGGCGGTTTTGCATGATGCTCAATGCCGTTGCCAACCCGACGATTCCACCACCAATAATAGCGACATCATAATATTTCACGGGGCAAAAGTAGCGGGTCTCTCCGATTATTTGTTACTTTGCGTTTTAATCGAAGTACTCTCATCCTAAATCCCGATTCATTTGTTAATAGCCATTATAAACCGATCAAAATGAGTATAAGAGAACAATTAAATGAACTGTTGAAAACCAGAATACTTGTTCTGGATGGTGCCATGGGTACTATGATACAGCAATATAAATTGAGCGAAGAACAATACCGCGGTGAGCGTTTCAAGGATTTCAGACACCCATTGAAAGGCAACAACGATTTACTTGTATTATCTCAACCGGCCATCATTTCCGAAATTCACGCGGCCTACCTTGAGGCAGGTTCTGATATTCTTGAAACCAATACCTTCAATGCCAACCGGATTTCAATGGCAGATTATGCTATGGAAGATTTGGTCTATGAAATGAATGTAGAAGCCGCAAGACTGGCGAAGAAGCAAGCGGAAATATTTAATAAAAAAGACCCTTCAAAACCCAGATTTGTAGCAGGCTCTGTTGGCCCGACGAATAAATCGGCATCACTTTCTCCTGATGTAAACAACCCGGGTTACAGATCGGTAACTTTTGATGATATGGTTGAGATTTATTCCGAACAGGCCCGTGCATTGCTGGATGGAGGTTGCGATATGATTCTGGTTGAAACTGTTTTTGATACCTTGAATTGCAAAGCAGCTCTTTTCGCTATTATGCAGTTGGAAGAAGAGTTAGGTCGCGAAATAATTACCATGGTTTCAGGAACCATTGCAGATGCCAGTGGCAGAACCCTGAGCGGTCAGACAACAGAAGCTTTTTGGAATTCTATTTCACATGCCAACCTATTTAGTGTTGGTTTAAATTGTGCTTTGGGAGCAGCCCAATTGAGGCCATACATAGAGGAATTGTCCAGAGTCGCATGGTGTTATGTGAGTGCCCACCCTAATGCCGGATTGCCAAACGAGTTTGGAGAATACGACCAGAGTGCCGCAGAAATGGCAGCAGTGATTGAGGACTTTGCTATAAGCGGATTTTTGAATATTGTCGGTGGTTGTTGTGGTTCAACGCCCGAACATATAAGAGCCATTGCCAAAGTTGTTGAAAATTGTCCCCCAAGAGAGGTTCCGGTTCTAAGTTATTTCACAGAATGAATATAGGCGTTGTATGTTACCCAACTTATGGAGGTAGTGGTGTGGTGGCTACTGAACTTGGAAAAGCCTTGGGTCAGAAGGGACATAAAATACATTTCATCTCTTACGACCAACCCGCCCGACTCGATTTTTTCAATGAAAACCTTTTTTACCACGAGGTTTCGGTTTCTAAATACCCGCTGTTTCGCTATCCGCCTTATGAGATTGCCCTGGCAAGTAAAATTGTTGACATCGTTCAATTTGCCAATCTGGATTTGCTTCATGTACATTACGCCATCCCACATGCTGCTGCCGCCATAATGGCAAGAAATATCCTGTTGAAAAGAGGCATCTATATTCCGGTTGTAACTACCCTTCATGGAACAGACATTACACTGGTGGGCAAAGACCCGACTTATGAGCCGGTAGTAACATATTCTATCAATGAATCGGACGCTGTTACGACGGTTTCCGAAAGTCTTAAAAGAGAGACCAAAGAGCATTTCCCAATCGAAAACGACATAACAGTTATCCCAAATTTTATTGACTTTGAAAGGTTTAGCAAAACTCCAAAGGAGCATTTCAAACTGGCTATCGCCCCGAATGGGGAGCATATAGTGATTCACACTTCAAATTTCAGAAAAGTGAAAAGGGTGGAGGATGTTTTAAAGGTTTTTCATTTGATTCGGAAAGAGGTACCTGCAAAATTGTTGTTGGTCGGAGACGGCCCTGAACGCTTCAATATGGAAACGCTTTGTCGTAAGTTGGATCTTTTCGATTCAGTAACCTTTCTTGGCAAACAGGATGCAGTAGAAGAAATTTTGTCGGTCGGTGATCTTTTTTTAATGACCTCTGAAACGGAGAGTTTTGGTTTGGCGGCTCTTGAGGCGATGGCATGTGAGGTACCCGTTATAAGTACCAACACTGGTGGATTACCCGAACTCAACATCAATGGGGTTTCCGGTTTTACAAGTGATTTAGGGGATGTTAAGGACATGGCTAAAAATGCACTGAGTATTCTGCAAGGGAATTTGAAATTGTTCAAATTACAGGCCTACAATCATGCCCGTAAATTCGACATCGAAACGATCATGCCGGCTTATGAGAATTTGTATTTCAAAACCATTGAAACAGCAGCTAAAAGAAAGCGAACTTAATTGACCAACAAACTTTCTGTGAACTTTCTGGAGACGGTAGCTCTTAAATCATTGCCTACAAGAATATTCATGGAATTGTCGAAGGCAATTTTGTCTTCCACCTTTATCTCAACACCAATACGTATGGACAACTGTTGAAGGTATTGAAGAAAAACAATGGATGTGTCTTTAACGGCTGCTACCCTGCAGGTTTTTCCAATTTCAATGTTTGAAAGTAGCGTATTGGCTCTTGTCGGCAATTCACCGTTCGATTTGGGGATGGGATCCCCATGTGGATCGTATTCCGGGAAATTCAGAAACTTATCCAATCTGTCGGCCAGTTCATGATGTTTGACATGCTCCAGTTGTTCGGCAATTTCATGCACCACATCCCAGGAGTAGCCGAGCTTTTCCAGAAGAAAAACTTCCCATAATCTATGGTTTCTGACAATAGACAGTGCCAATTTTCTGCCATTATTTGTTAACTCAACACCTTTGGATTTCTCATAGTTGATAAGTATTTTCTCATTCAGTTTCTTAATCATATCTATTACCGAAGCCGCGTTGACATTCATTTCCTCAGCTATAGCCGTCGGGCTGATTTTGGTCTCAGCCTTAAGTGAAATGCGGTAAATGGCTTTCAGGTAATTTTCTTCTGTAAGTGAATGATTGGACATGGTCATACGGTGTTTGAGCAAAAATAGTTTATTGTGCTAATTAAAAAAATTAGACGACTCTAATATAAAAAATTTTACAAGTGAAATTTAATGTTCATTTTTGCCTCATAATTATTTTTCAAAATGAAATTTAATCAATTACTTATTTATTTAATCATCGTGTTTTTTGTTGTCATGGTTGCTTCTTGTGACAAATTAATGCCCAAGACTCTTAGTGAGGACCAAATTTTGGATGGCCCTATATCTGAACTTACTAATGCTCAGTTGGGTCAGCACCTAAAGGGTGACATCGCATTTAACGATCAGATATTTACGGCCGAGACCGGACTTGGGCCTGTTTTTGTCGCCACCAGTTGTGGCAGCTGTCATGCGGCAGATGGCAAGGGACATCCCTTTACAACCCTGACACGCTTTGGGCAAACCGATAGCACAGGTAACAAATTTTTGCATTTGGGTGGACCCCTGTTACAGAACAGGGCTTTGCCGGGTTTTGAACCTGAAAAAATCCCTTCAGGGGCAAGTTATGCGAAATTCACTCCGCCTATAGTCACGGGTCTTGGATTTCTTGAATTGGTTTCAGATGAGGACCTATTGGCAATGGCAGACCCTAATGACTCAGATGGAGATGGAATTTCAGGGGTAGTGAATTGGAATGTTATTCCTTCGTACATCTCTCCACGCCTTGATGCCGTCTCGCAAAACGGAAAATACATTTGTCGCTTTGGCAAAAAGGCAAGTGTTTATGATTTATTTCAGCAAACGGTCACTGCCTACAATCAGGATATTGGAATTGCTTCTATTTTCAACCCACTTGATGTTTATTCTTTACTAAAAACTGAACCGGAAGTTAACGTCAACACGATTAATGAGGTGGTTTTTTATCTTCAGACATTAAAGGCACCCATGCAAAGAAATCAAAACGACGAAGAAATTCAAAGGGGGAGAATTAGATTTAATGAGATAGGCTGCACCGGTTGCCATAAACCCGCGTTAAAAACCGGTTCTTCCTATATTCCAGGCCTCTCAAACAGAAAATTTCACCCCTTCACAGATTTATTGCTTCACGACATGGGCAGCGGACTCGATGATGGCTATACCGAAGGAAGTGCCAAAACATCTGAATGGCGAACAGCCCCGCTGTGGGGTTTGGGTCTGGCACCTAATTCACAGGGCGGGCAGTACTTTTTGTTGCACGACGGAAGGGCCAAAACGATCGAAGATGCCATCGCTCTTCATGGTGGCGAGGCAAGTGGCCGCAGAGCCAAATATTATCAGCTTTCTGAAAGTGACCGGCTGGCATTGCTGAGTTTCTTAAAATCGCTGTAATGGAGAGGGGAGAATTTATTAAAGTTTGTGCCTTTTCCTGTTTGGGTGGATCAGCACTAATATCAATGCTCGAGGGTTGCGGAGGCTCGAACTACTTCGCTCAGTTCTCTTTGACAAACAATCAGATCATTTTGAGAAAATCGGAATTCCAAAAAGTTGAAAAGTCTAATTCAAAAGCGGAACCCGCACGGAATGTTCAAAGAAAATATGTTTTGTTAAACGCCGAGTCACTCAAATTCCCGATTTCTGTCTATATGTTGTCAGAAGATAAATATTCGGCTCTTTGGCTGCAATGCACCCACAAAGGCTGTGAAGTTAAACCCAACGATCAGTATTTAGTCTGTCCTTGTCATGGGAGTGAGTTTACAAGAGCCGGAGATGTTCAGCTGGGACCTGCAGCCTTACCCCTGAAAACCTTTGTTACAAAAACGGATCATGAAAATATCTACATTCAACTTTAAAAAATGCTGCGTTCTTTTGATATTGACAGCAATTTCAATGACTGTCAAGGCCCAAAACGATTCGTTTCTTATTAAAAGAATTAACCCTGATTCATCAAAGGTTTCTATGAACATGGACGCTGTTTATAACCGTCCGTTTCTTACGGCGGGTAATATGCCTATCGCAATGGGCGGATATCTGGAAGCAAACACACAATATGCTTCTACTGACGGAATCACGGAAGGCTTTTCGTTTCAAATGCAAAGGTTGACTATTTTTCTTTCTTCAACCATTGGGAAAAAAATAAAGTTTCTTTCAGAACTGGAGTTTGAAGACGGCACGAGAGAAATAAATCTGGAATTTGCGGCAATGGACATAGAGTTTCACCCTTTGGTCAATTTGCGGGGAGGTATTATGATGAACCCCATCGGAGCCTTCAACCAGAATCACGATGGTCCGAGATGGGAGTTTATTGACCGGCCCGTTTCTGCAACCACTATTATTCCTTCTACTCTTTCAAATGCCGGATTTGGCCTTTATGGAAAACATTTCCAAGGTCAATGGACTATTGGATATGAAGCCTATCTGACCAATGGTTTTAATGACAAAATAATTTCAAATGATGAGAACAGGACTTCGTTGGCTGCGGGTAAAAAAGATGCGAATAGATTTGAAAAAAGCAACAGTGGTTTGCCTATGTTTACCGGAAAACTGGCTTTAAGAAACAGAAAAATCGGGGAGTTGGGATTGTCCTATATGACCGGGGTTTACAATCTTTGGCAATCCGTTGGAATCATTCTCGACAATAAAAGAAGTCTGCATGTAATGGCTCTTGATTTCAATACTTCGATGATGAAAAACAATTTGAATATTCTTGGAGAGTTGGTCAAAGTATTAGTCGAAGTACCCAAAACATATTCTCAGCAGTTTGGGTCAGAACAAATGGGTGGTCATCTCGACATAGTAGGAACAATCCTTAAGAAACCAATGCTGGGTTGGGAAAAGGCGAAATTGAATCTGGTTATCAGGATAGACTATGCCGATTACAATCAGGGAAAATTCAGGGAAACCGGTGGAAATATTGGAGATCATGTTTGGGCCATCGTCCCGGGCATATCTTTCCGACCACTGGCTACAACCGTTCTCCGATTCAACTTTCGATTCGAACAGCAGACGGATCTTTTGGGCAATCCTCCTGCAAAAACAGGAGTGCTACAGTTTGGTTTTTCCTCTTATTTCTAAAACATTATCCCAAAAACATGAATCTGAACATAGATACGCTATGGTTTGAAATTGCTGTTGTAAATGGAATGAACCAGTTCCAAGAGACAAGTGTGATCAGATAAAAGGGTTGAAAAAAACTTCATTTAAAACAAACACAGGGTATGATATTTAAACTTACCATTCAGCTTTAATAGTTACTCCTTAATAGCCTCAAATCTTCTCCCCACCTCAACCCAATTCACCACATTCCAAAAGGCAGCCAGATAATCCGGTCTTCTGTTTTGATAGTGCAGATAATAGGCGTGTTCCCATACATCAACTCCCAGGATAGGGGTTCCGGCACATCCTTCACCCATCAACGGGTTGTCCTGATTGGCCGTTGAACAAATGCAAAGTTTTCCTTCACTCACACATAGCCATGCCCAACCAGAACCAAATCTTGTAATTCCGGCTTTCGTAAAGTCATCTGTGAATTTTTCAAATCCACCTAAATCATGGTTAATGGCATCTGCCAATATTCCGCCAGGAACCCCGCCTCCATCAGGACTCATAATCGACCAAAACAAGGAGTGATTATAATGTCCGCCACCATTATTCCTTATGGCAGGAACGCCTTTGGCTATTTTCATGAGTTCCTCGAGGCTCTTGTCCTCGTATTCCGTTCCGGCAATTGCCGCATTCAGGTTGTTGATATATGCCTGATGGTGTTTGCCATGGTGTATTTGCATGGTGAGGGTGTCAATGTAAGGTTCCAAAGCATTATGTGCATAAGGAAGTTCTGGTAATTCGAAAGCCATAATTTTTAGTTTTTAGTGAGTCGTTAATGCGTTGCAACAAATTTAATTTTTCAAGTTGCAAATAATAATACCGCCGAGACGTAAAATTGTTTTTTTAAAACACAGATTATGAATATTGACGAAATAATTGCCCATCGCCGGTCATATTACCCCGCACAATACACCGGAGAAAAAATCTCCAGGTCAACAGTAGAGCGGTTACTGAAAAACGCCAACTGGGCACCCAATCATTTGCATACCGAGCCTTGGAGGTTCAAGGTTTTTGAAGGAGAATCATTGAAAGCACTTATGGCTTTTATGGCCGGTCTTTATAAAAAAGGAAGCACACCGGAAAATTTCTCTCAGGCCAAATTCGATAAGTTTGCCATAAATGCTGAAAAAGTTTCGCATGTCGTTGCCATTTGCATGCAACGGAGCGACAAGCCGGGCTTGCCCGAATCAGAGGAAATTGCCGCAGTGGCTTGTGCGGTGCAAAACATCTGGTTGACGCTTACTATGGTGCCGCATACTGGGGGATATTGGAGTACAGGGAATTTGGTTTACAAGGCTGAGATGGCTGAATTTCTGAGACTTGAAATTGATGAAAGGTGTTTGGGTTTGTTTTACATTGGGATGGTGAACCCCGAAAGTCAGGCACCAATGGGCATTAGAAAACCCTGGGAGGAAAAGGTGGAATGGATGGGAGGTTAAGCTGTAGCTCTATATCATTTATTGTTTTATACGGGTTTTTGAGATAAATCAGGCAAGAAAAAGTCATCAATTCTTAGTAAGTCTTAATTCAATTGATCATTGATGAAAGTTGTTAAAGGAATCTTAAAGACTTGATAATGCCACTTGAATCAGACTTATTATAACTCATCCTCATTAAAGAAATAATCATCGGTGGTGGGGTAGTCCGACCAAACTTCGTCAATGGATTCAAAGGGTTCACCATCGTCCTCCAACTCCTGTAAGTTTTCAACTACTTCGAGGGGAGCACCACTCCTGATAGCGTAGTCAATCAACTCATCTTTTGTTGCAGGCCATGGAGCATCGTCCAGGTATGAAGCCAATTCTAAAGTCCAATACATATTCTAAATGGTTTAAGTGCTGCTTAATTTTCCGCGAAATTATTTTTTTCAATCAAATTTCCTACATCATTTTTCTTAAAAGGCTCAACGGATTGTTGAAAGCAGTCATTACCCGATCACATAGATTTGATTTTCACCCATTTAAAATTTAAAACCTCTTTGGCGGGCTGTTTCATAAAGTAAAATTCCTGTGGCCACAGAAACGTTCAATGAGTCAATAGCTCCGCTGATGGGTATTTTTACAGTAGCATTCGCTAGTTGCATGATGGGTTTTGAAACACCGGATTCCTCTCCACCCAACACAAAAGCCAAAGGACCATCGAGTTCTTCATCAGAAATGGAGACGGTGGCCTTTTCAGTTCCGGCAATAATTTTCAACCCGCATTCCTTGATGTACATAACACATTCGGCTAATTGTGTAACTCTTGAGACTGGCAGCTGAAACAAAGCTCCGGCGGATGTTTTGATCGCATCTTCGTTGATGATTGCAGAACCTCTTGTTGGAATGATTAACAAATGAACACCAAGACAAACCGCATTTCTGGCAATGGCACCAAAATTCCGCACGTCAGTCACACCATCCAGAATCAATATCAAAGGATTCTCCCCCGACTCGAAAAGACGGGTGATCATTTCTTTATAGTCAACGTAAATGATGGGCGATGAAATAGCAATGGCCCCCTGATGGTTTTTGTTCGCAAACTTATTCAAGGCCGATGATGGCACATATTGAACGGGAACAGAAGCTGTAATAGCCGCTTGTCTCAACTCCGATATCAAGGAGCCGCTTGTCGTCTTGTCTATCCATATTTTTTCGATATCCTGCCCGCTGCTGATGGCTTCTATGATCGCTCTGATACCATAGATATAAGGTTTTTTGGCCATTGATTAAATCTAAAGTTGGGGACAAAGGTAGTTTTGATAATTGAAAATAGGCGTAAGGCCTAAGTCAAAAGGCCTAAGTCTATTGATGATAGGGTTTATACTGAAATATCGCGACTATGTACTTATGCCTTATGCCTTATGCCTCCTCGACTTCTACTTAAGAACGGTAACCGTTCCCCGCTGACTACTCTGAATATTCTGCTGATATTTTTTCGTGCTGAATTCCAGCGTCCAGATATAGACATTGTTGGCGGCAGCACTGAGATCGATCTTTTCTCCCGGTATTTTCGATTCGAACGCCAAACCGCCCCAGAGATCGTAAACTACAAACCGGTAATTGGTCAATTCCATGTTGCAATACATTACAGGGCCAAAGAGTTCATTGAGTTCATCATTGTTCACTGTCACGGCATTGGGAACATATCCGTTACAATAACATTCAGCGATAACCACATCAAAGATTCCGACATCAGAACCGCAACTGTTAGTGACATATACCGCATATATTCCTGATTCTTTTGGTGTGATCTCTCGAAGGTTGTCACCGGTATTCCAAAGATAAAAAGACTGAGGTGTAGCAGCACTTATTTTCAACAGTTCTTCAGTACAGGCATTGATAGTGGTCGAATCTTCCATTGGTGTGTTTAAAAAAAGAATGGTTATGGTGTCTTTTAAATCCGGACAATCAGGAATGGACATGGTTACTGTATAGGAACCGCTTTGTTTGATGCTGATGGTTGGATTGGTGGAACCGTTGTTCCATAAAAAACTAACATTGGGAAATGTTTGACCCAACTCTATACTTTGCAAAGCATCACAAAAGAAGGTATCTCTGCCCAAATCCAAAGGTGGAACATTCCTGCTAATGGCGTTTAATTTTTTTTGAGCAGGGCAACCGTTCTTGATAACAGACAGGGTATAAAGTCCGGGAATCGTGACCCATCGTTTTGGTTTCTATAAAAATGATAAGCAGAACTACTGTTATTTTTTAACAAAAATGTAACATTAGCCGTTAGAAATTCAATTTGATATGTATGACTATCAACACCTTGGGAAACGAAGGTATAGATATATCTCCACCTAATGAGGAAAAATCCCATACAACATTATTGCCAGGGGGAACTGGGTTGGGAACAACATTTTCAGTACTGACCCGATAAGTATCTGAATAAATTCCCCAGTTTATGAATTGAATATCAGGCTGAGCCACAAGACTTATTGAAAAACCAGTTAAGACCCATGTTAAAATGGAATTTTTCATTGTTGCCTTTCTTTTATATTTTGTCCTTTCAAAATTACTAAAAATCATGACACATGATAAGGTTTTAAAAAGCGAAAAAGGAAGACTCAAAATCAAGACCCCCTTTTTGATATCATCCGTGACTAATAATTTGACATAAATATGACAAGTGGATTGATGAATTATTCGAAAAACAAATTTATCCTCGCATAAGAAATAACAACATTATGAAAAAATTTATCTTATTGACTTGCCTGTTATCATTTGCTGCCTTTTCAAGTTATTCTCAAACAACTCTTGACAGTGCGAATGCCATTGCCGGGGCACTTGAACTAGCTTATCTTGATGTAAATAGTCTAAGTGAGCAAAGCTATTGTTTGTTGGTGAATATTGTAAATGACACGGTTATGACTGACGAGGAAAAACTTGAAGCTATTAGTGAAGAACCGTCGCTGGACTATTTTTGGTCCGTTTTGGAAATTCAAATTGGTACCCTTTTGGATTATGATGCTTATAACTTCACGCAAGATGGATTGAAATTTACAATGGTAGCCGATAAATTCAAAGATGATTTGGGTGAACCTGATGGAGACCCTCTAGTACCCATGAATTGTAATGGTTGGGTTAACGGTTGGAATGGTTGTACTGATACGTACATTTTAAATGCACTTGCTAGTGTAGTTATGTGTGTTGGGAATCCAGGTTGTATAGCTGCAGCTTACTTATTAATTACTAATTCTTATGTTAGTTGTATTAATGCTAATGATGCTGCATATCCAGGTTGCAGACAACAGGTGGGGGGTATGATGCCACCAAATCCATGGTTAGGCAATCCGGATCAATATATTGGTGAGGAGTGTGATTATTAGTTATATATCAATTAAGTCTTATATTAATTCAGAAGAATGAATAGTTATAAGAATACAAAATATTTTTTGAGAATTCTTACTATACTAATTCCAGTAAGCGGTGTTTTTTTGGTTCTGAAATTCAAGGATTGGTATTCAAATGTGTGGATTCTGGTTGTACATTGTGGTTTGGCGTTATCTGTACTGCTTTATAAGCTTATTAATGCTAAAATATTCTATTCAGACTCGGACACATTGATCATAAAAAAAACTGAATTCAAGATGCTGCTTTTATATTATATAATTTTTTTATTGTTTATAATTGTGGTATCTATAAATCGGATTTAGACAATAGAACGTTACTCTTTGGGATATGCCATTCTTAAGCCATTTGAATCTGAATTTGATTTGTAAATAAAGGACAAAGCAAGGCATAGACAGGTGACAACACCTGAGATGGCTTCAAACCGAAATGAACAGATTTGCTTGGTAATATGTAACGATAAAACAGATTATCAAATTTCGAATATTGGACGAATCCGAAGTGTCAAATTACCCCATTGATCCTGTTAAATTTGCAGCCGCATTCATGAAAAGAATCCTTCTCCTCCTTTGTCTCGTTTATTCAATAACCGCCAATGCCCAAAGAAGCATAGAGCTTTTGGGGGCCGATGTATCGGAATACGATCAGTCCATGGTGGATGCCGAAAGACTCATCGGCAACGTGCGTTTCAAACAGGACAATGTTTACATGGATTGCGACTCGGCATGGTTCTATCATGAGGACAATAAGATTGAGGCCTTCGGTCATATTTTTATCCGGCAACAGGACACCCTGAATCTCTGGGGAGATTATTTGCTCTATAATGGCGACACCAAACAGGCTTTGGTCAAAAATAATGTCAGGCTGACCGACCGCCAAATGACCCTGACTACTGATCTGCTGAACTATGATATGAATAACAAAGTGGCATGGTACACTACAGGGGGAAACATTACCAATGCCAATGATCATCTTTACAGCCGAATAGGGTATTATTACTCGCGGAACAAAGACTTTCATTTCAACAAAAACGTCAAGCTCACCAACCCCGAATACGTTATGGATTCGGATACCCTGCGGTACAACACCGACCGCAAGGTTGCCTTTTTTCACGGGCCGACTCATATCCGTAGCGAAGAGAACACCATCCATTGTCATTATGGTTGGTACGACACCGATCTGAATACCTCGGAGTTCAGCAAGGGAGCCTCCATTGAAGGGGCTGAAAACAAGCTATGGGCCGACAGCATGGTCTATAACCGAAACACCGGGGTTGGCAGAGCTTTCAGGAATATAGTGCTTCACGACTCGGTGGAAGAAGTACGCATAGCAGGAGAATACGGCAAATACAAAAGATTTGAAAAAACAACCTGGATCAGTGGCAACCCCATTGCCATGAAGTTTTTGGACGACGACACCTTATTTATGAAGGCCGACACTTTGGTTGACAAAACAGACACCACAACAGGCCAAAGGGAAATGATTGCCTACCACAAAACGGTTATGTACAAATCGGATATGCAAAGCGTGGCAGATTCGATGATTTACAATTTCACCGATTCTACCATAACCCTTTTTTATGACCCTGTGATCTGGAATGAAGTCAATCAGGTCACCGGTGACACCCTGATTATTTTTCGCCGCAACAACAAGCTCGACCGCATGGAGGTAAAGAAAAAAGCCTTTATCGTTTTGCAGGAAGACAGCATCAAATACAATCAGGTGAAAGGACAAAATATGACGGCCTGGTTCGCCAATAACAAGATCAACCATATCCGTGTTTACGGAAACGGGCAGAGTATTTACTATGCCAAAGAAGATTCGGTGAACTATACGGGAGTGAATGAAATAGTGTGCAGCGACATGCTGATTGTGGCTGATTCAGGAAAAATTAAACACATCACCTTCTATACCCAGCCCGAAGGTACTTTTTATCCACTGGAACAATTTCCGGAAGACAACCTCTACCTGCCCGATTTCAAATGGAGGGATGCTCAAAGACCCAAGCAAGAGCAGTTTTTGAAAGAGATGAAACGGTTGGTGCCGAAGGGGGATTGAGGATTCCTCTTTAAATCCATTATGTTTGTGAAAATGCTCAGAATATCAGGAATGAGAATCCTTGTAACAATTGCACTGTTCACTTTTGGTATCGGAACCACTTATTCCAAGGGTAAGGACAGTCTTTCTGTTTACCCAAATCCTTTCGCTGATTCAGCTACCATTTATTTCGAGCTTGAAAAATCAGACACGATTTCTTTGAAAATTTACAATTTACTTGGACAAGCGATTGTGACTTATTTTGAAAAAACGGTCTTACCAAACGGTTCCTATTCCGTAGTGTTAAAAGGTGATTCTTTGCCGGACGGGATTTATAATATTCAACTCAAAATTGGTTCAGCAAAACAGAAATCTCAAAGAGTCATTAAATTGGCATCTGCCTCTATTAAGAGTGAATCAAAGAATATTCAATTCGATAATCTGCTTTTCCCTAACCCAACTTCCGGTCATCTCAACATTCCTATTGACGGCAAAAAGACGATTCTAATCGCTGACATGACTGGTAGAATCTTAAGGAGTTTTGAAACCGATTTGAATATTGTTTCAGTTTCGGACTTGCCGGATGGGGAATATGCAGTAACTGTTCTTTCTGACCAAAAACAGGTTGTTTTGACTCAAAAAATGATCAAGGGATTTTGATAATTCAGTTAAAATAGTCAATGGTTACAGGCCATGACAAATAACGGAGTTCCTAATCACAATTATTGTTTGTAAATTTGTATTCGATTTTTAGAAATCATCTAACTATTCAAAAGTCTAATGAAAAATAAGAAAGCAAAAAAACAAAACTCTTTTGAAGAAGATCATTACAAAATAATTAAGGATTTTCAGAAGGTGGATTCCCCTTTTACACAAGACCCACAATGGAACAATCCTGGCGATTTCATTGTTAAATTTTCGCTGTATCAGGAAACCCCTAACAGCATAACGTCAACTGACACTGCTGTTAATATCGGGGTTTTGTAATGCCTAATTGGAAAGAAGTCTTAGATGAAATACAGCTTGAAGCTAAGAGAGGTGTTCCCAATGCTCTCGACGTTGTAAGAAGAAAATACATTCTCGAAATTCACAGAAAAACCGGTCGTAACGTAATTGCATATTATTCTGGTTGGTTACAACGCGGAAATGCGATTGATGTAATTGTAAACGATAAAGACAAGAATGCCTTTATGGTTAACATTCATAAACTTGATAGGACTAAAGGGCTTGATTAATCTTACATACACCAGGTGGCGATCTTGCAGCAACTGAAAGCATTGTAGATTATCTTCACCTTATGTTTGACAATGATGTTCGTGCCATTATTCCACAAATCTCGATGAGTGCCGGCACAATGATGGCTTTATCTTGTAATGAAATTCTAATGGGTAAACAATCAAACTTGGGTCTGATTGATCCTCAAATGGGAGGGGTGGCATGTCAGGCTGTATTAGATGAATTTCAAAAGGCAAAAGATGACATCAAAGCAAATCCTCAATCTGCGGCATTATGGCAAGTTATAATTTCAAAGTACCATCCTACCTTTCTCGGTGCATGCCAAAACTCCATTGATTGGTCTGAAAAGCTTGCATACGATTGGTTGAAAAGAAATATGTGTAAGGGCGATGCTGAGAAGACGAAAAAAATTCTTAGAGAATTCAGCGATCACAAAACTAACAAATCTCATTCTCGTCATATTTCCAAAGACAAATGCAAGGAAATCGGACTTTCAATAATTGACATGGAAACCGATAATGACGTACAGGATTTAATACTTACCGTACATCATTCTTTCATGCATACCTTTGCTCATAGCACTGCCACTAAAATCGTTGAAAACCATTTAGGCGTAGCATACATTGAAAGTTTACCCATTCAAATGCAACAAGTGTCACAACAACAATAAAGGGATTTGACACTTAACCCATTTAGAACAATAAACTATACATCAGACTCTCAACTAAAATCGCGAGTTGAGTTTCAATACCTTAAGATTTTGCTTTCAAGCTATCAAAGAATTAACAAGCCTTTGACTCATCCAGATTGCATGATACCGTTGATAATTTTCGTCAGACAAACAAGAATATAATATTAACCTTGCATGAGGCACGCATTATGTCTTGACTAAACGCGTTAATCAAAAAGAACAAATACTAAAATGCTCCGAATCTTTAAATTTTCCGGAATCTTCTGTCTCATTGGGTTGCTGCTGATCTCCAATCCAACGAGCACGAGATCGGTCAATGCACCCAAAGTAGATTGGGTGGAAACGAAAATGTCAGGCATGACCCTCGACGAAAAGATCGCCCAACTTTTCATGATAGAGGTGCGACCTACCCTTGGCCCAAAACATCTGGACGAAGTAGAAAAAATAGTGAGACAACACCAGGTGGGCGGATTGATTTTTTTTAAAGGCGATCCTTTGACACAGGTGAAACTCACCAACAAGTATCAGGCAATGAGTAAAACGCCCATGTTTGTGGCCATAGATGGCGAATGGGGATTGGCCATGCGTCTGAGCGAAACAGTTTCCTACCCTTACGAAATGGCACTTGGTGGAATAGAAGGAGAAGATTTGGTTTATCAAATGGGAAGACAAATTGGGAAACACTGCCGCCGTATGGGTATTCACATCAACTTTGCTCCGGTGGTTGACATAAACAACAATCCTAAAAATCCGGTTATTAATTTCCGCTCTTTTGGCGAAGACCGCTTTAATGTAGCCAAAAAAGGCTGGGCATACGCCAAAGGTATGCAGGATGAAAATGTGATGGCCTGTGCCAAACATTTTCCCGGACATGGAGATACCGACACGGATTCACATCTTGATTTGCCGGTCATCAGGCACAACAGACAACGACTTGATTCACTGGAGTTTTTTCCATTCCGATATCTGATTGACAGTGGCGTGATGAGTGTGATGACGGCACACCTGTTTATTCCGGCCATTGACAATACTCCGAACCAGGCAATTTCTGTCTCAGAAAAAGCCATCAACGGTTTGCTCAAAACTGAAATGGGCTTTAAAGGCCTGGCGATTACCGATGCGTTGAATATGCAGGGTGTTGCCAAGTTTTACCAGCCCGGGGAGTTGGATCTGAAAGCTTTGATTGCCGGAAACGATATTTTACTGGGCCCCGGAAATGTACCCAAAGCCATTGAGATGATCAAAACCGCTTTGACTCAGGGAAAAATCACAAAGGAATATCTGGATGCTAAAGTTCGGAAGATTTTAAATCATAAACTTTGGGCTGGACTCGATACTTTCATCAAAATTGATGAGAGCCACTTAAAAGAAGACCTCAACACAACGGCAGATGAAAAGCTTTTAGCTCAATTGGCAGAAAAGGAAATTTGTCTGGTGAAAGATCAGGAATCTTTGCTCCCATTAAAAACAGGGAAGACTCAAAGCATTATTTCAATTGCCATTGGAACATCGGTTCAGAATGAATTTCAAAAGACCCTGAAACTCTATGCCCCCGTTAAAAGCTATCAGGCCACAAAAAAAAGCACCTATGTGCAATTGAATACGCTGGCAAGCAAATCAAAAAACACGGACATTTTGGTCATCAGCCTGCATGGTACCAGCAAATTACCGGCTTCCAACTATGGCGTTCCGGCTGAAGCTGCCAGGTTTGTTAGAGAGATCAGCAAAACGAGAAAAGTGGTTTTCGTTGATTTTGGCAATGCCTATAATCTGAAGAATTTCTCAGGTGCGAAAACAGTTGTATTGGCTTATGAAGACCAGGCGATTAACCAGATGAAAGCCGCACAGGCTTTTTTTGGAGCCATAGCACCAACGGCCCATCTTCCGGTTACAGTCAATCAGGAGTTTTATCATAATATGGGCTTGACTTATTCGTCAAAAGATTTGTTACGACCCGGCCTTCCCTCAGAAGTGAAAATGAACGGGCAAAAACTGTCAGAAATTGACAAGGTTGTGAACAAGGCCATAAAAGATGGAGCCACCCCTGGCTGCCAGGTTTTGCTGGCCAAGGATGGTAAAATCATTTTTCAAAAATCTTACGGGCATACCGATTACAACTTGAAAAAAACCGTCACCAATGATATGCTCTATGATCTCGCTTCCATAACCAAAGTGGCGGCTACCACCATGATGGTGATGAAATTATACGAAGAAGGCAAGTTGGAATTAGATGATAAACTCTCCAAATACCTGCCTGCCATGGACACTACCGACAAAAAGGATATTACCATAAGGCAGGTACTGACGCACAAAGCGGGTCTTAGGGATTGGATACCCTTTTATCAGGACCCGATGAACGACCCCATTGCCAGAGATACAGTTTTCTCCTCCGTTCGGGAGGGCAAATTCTCTGTAGAATGTGGCAGCGACTATTGTATGAATGTTAACTACATTCCCGTCATTTTTACCCGCATTTACGAATCTAAAACAAAACCAACCGGTGAGTACCTCTACAGCGATTTAGGGATGATACTGATGCGTTTTGTGATAGAGAAAATAACCGGTGAGCCTTTGGATGTTTCCGTTCAAAAATATTTTTACGAACCCATGGGAATGATGACCATGACCTATACCCCTTTGAAAAAGTTTGATGTCAACCGTATTGTTCCCACGGAGAAAAACCCCGATTTTCGCAAAGGAATTTTACAGGGGTATGTTCACGATCCGGGAGCCGCCATGCTGGGTGGGGTTTCCGGTCATGCGGGCTTGTTCTCTAATGCCACTGATCTCGCCATTTTAATGCAAATGCTTTTGAACGGAGGTACCTATAATGGTGTCAGATTCCTCAAACCCGAAACCATAGAACTCTTCACCAAACAACAGTCGAAAGACAGCAGACGCGGATTGGGGTTTGACAAAGCCGAAATGGATAAAAGCAAGATTTCTCCCGCTTCTCAATACTGTTCTGCTTTTTCATTCGGTCATACCGGATTTACAGGTACCCAGGTTTGGGCCGACCCAAAACAAGGGCTTATTTATGTATTTCTCTCCAACCGAACCAACCCGAGCTCAGAAAACCGTTTGCTCATTAAGAATAATGTCCGGACAGATATCATGGACATTATGTATCAGGCAGTGGAGGGAGAATGATTAAGGGATTAAAGCTCCTATTAGTTGACAATATTTGGTTCATGGTTAAATTTCGTTGAATAGAATCTTATTTTTGCTATTGAACGGTACCCTTCGGCTCCAATGATGTACCCTTCGACTCCGCTCAGGGTACAAATTCTCGTTCATTGAGTTCGGTCATCGAGCAGAGTTGAGATGGAGTTGAAATGAACGAATATTGAGTCGAGACTGAGACGAAATGAACAGCGATTAATTGGTAGCAAACTTATTTCGGAATAGTACCCTTCGGCTCCGCTCAGGGTACAAATGCTGGTTCATTAAAAGGAGTCGAAATGAACGTTGATTAATACAGAACAAACGATTACCTTGGACTCCGCTCAGGGTGCGATATGCGTTCGTTGAGCGGAGTAGAAAAAACATAAAATGAAGAGCATGAAAGGATATATGTACATATTGGAATGTGCTTATGGGAAATATTACACAGGTAGCACTATAGACCTTGAAGGGAGAATTGAACAGCACCAAAAAGGGGTAGGAGCTAATTTCACAGCAAAGAACCTGCCTATCAGATTGGTTTATTTTGAAGAATATGAAAGAATAGATCAAGCCTTTTATCGAGAGAAACAGGTGCAGGGATGGAGTCGTAAAAAAAAGGAAGCCCTAATAAATGGAAAAACTGAAGAGCTTCACAAGTTAGCTGAATGCATCAATGAAACACATTATAGTAATGCCCCCATTGTTGGAGATTCACCTATAGAAACTGAAAAGAGACCGATTGAGCCCAATAATAACATTGCTTAATAATTTGTCCCTTCGACTCCGCTCAGGGTGCGAATTCTCGTTCATTGAGTTCGGTCATCGAGCAGAGTTGAGATGGAGTCGAAACGAACGAGAATAGAGTTGAGATGGAGTCGAAACGAATGATATTGAAGCCTTAAGGGATGTGACTATGGAATAGTACCCTTCGGCTCCGCTCAGGGTACAAATTCTCGTTCATTGAG
>JAGVMN010000024.1 GCA_020053795.1 Bacteroidia bacterium
ATATTCATTCAGGAACCCATCAAACAACTTAACATAATTGGTTTCATTCAAACTACCTGACTTGGTTACAATAAAGTTGCTGTCTCCCTGCGAAACGGAATAGGTAAGGCCGCTCAGTTCAACTATTGATAAGTTAGCAGGGGGTATTGTTACACTATCTCCTCTATCCATGAGGCTAACGTAAACTGCGGTAGTGTAAACCGTCTGAGCGGCAGAATCTATCCACTGATAAATGGGTTTGAATTCAGGATTTAAGGTACTAATCCGATCTGATGGCCAGACAGAAAAACCTACAACCAAAGTTGAATCTAATGTTCGCAACAAATGTGGGTCGAATTGAAATTCACCGTTCACATCGGTATAACAGATACCCACGTCTGGAATCCGTTCGAAATTTTCATCAATCAGGGCAATACCAATTCCACCTAAGGTATCCGGAATACAACTCAACGTATCTGTTAATTTTCCTTTAATGGTTGGGTAATCATCATCATCTATCAGGCTGTAGTCTATTCCGGTTTCCATCAACAAAATGGCACGTGCCACAAATACTGGAATACCGCCAACAATGGTCTGTTGCGAGGCTATTAAATCAACGTTGGACAACTGAGCTGAATCGAGGTTTTCAAAAGTGCTGTCCTGCATCTCTATCCAAAGGTTCAACAAATAAGCATAATTGGTCTCCAAAGCGTTTGTAGGGCTGAAGCCACTCAATAGGTCAAGAGCAGTATCAAAACTGTCTATATTAATATGAGTTTCTATCTCAATGATTTTGGCAATGACGCTGTCTTTAGTGCCGATTAGGGTGTCTTTGTCTCTGAATTTTTTCTCCACGTAATATTTGTAATTCCAGTTCATAATAAAATTGGAAAAAGACAAATCTATATCATCGTCGCCGTCATCGCTATCAACTAAATTTTGCGAACAATTTGATGGAGCTCTGTTTGCTCCATTGCTACTCAATTCGCTTGTTTTATTACTACTTGAAGATCCGCTATATTGTATAACTAATGGGTCCAAAGCAGGGTTTTCGTCATAAACCCATCTATTCAATGTTGTTCCAGTATTCCAAAGTTCAATATCACAACCAAAGGAAGGCACTTTGGTGTACTGCATGGTTATATAATAATTGTGCCTTGAATTTGGTGAAATTGATGTGCCATTTCTTTTCCCATGTAGATCACTTGACCTAGATCTCATATATTCCATTCCCAGCTTAATTCCAGAAACCCCGTCAGTAAAGCCATTACAACGAAAATTAGATTGCAGCATATTACCAGCTGCAAAGATTCCTGTACCGGCCCGAATTGAGTTGTTCGTAAGGCGGGAATGAGTACTATTATCCAACCATATTCCTTTGTTTCGGTAGTCCCATGGAGTGATTCCATAAACCACATTGAAGGAATACTGGACACCTCTTGTATTACCAGCATGAACACCTACAAACTCTGGATTCGACTTGGTTGTATATGAAAACTCGTTAGAACTCACCCTTTCCCCAACAAGGGCTGGTTGATCTCCGTTTTCATCGAATCCAGTGCTGTAATAATCCGGCAACCCTGAAAGGTAGGATTTATTTGCATTTTTGTCCTCTTTCCCAACAATATTTAGCAGCTTTATTCCTGTACCAATATTGGTGAAATCGTTATAACTAATATCTAATCTCAAGTAATGAGGCTTGGTGCTACCAATTACTTCTGTAATAAGCACCCCAATCCCAAAAGGATTATTAGTAAAAACACAATTGCCAACTAAGATTCCTGTTTTTCTATTTGCGTTATTTGCCTCTTTAGTTCCGTTATTTTCAGCCAAAACGGCCAGGTTACAATTATCAAATGAACCCCTTAAAGTATTGTACTCTGATCCAACGCGTAGCGTTTTGTCATGGTTATTACTCCACCTTACTCCATAATAACAATCTCGGAAAGTTGCGTCTAAAACAGTTGTATTATAATTGGTTTTGGCCCAAACACCTGTCTTTGCCCTCTCAAATTCACACAAGTCAGTAACTTCCAAATAATGTTCAACGGTTGGGGTGCCCAAGGCCTTAATTCCATATTTTACTCTTTCGAAAGAAGAATTTAAGACTTTTACATTTGATTTGTCAATGTCAATGCCTGTCCAGCCTTTCAAGAAAGTATTCGCGGCGGTAACTGATCCAACTGCAATGACATTGCTACTTTGTATGTTCTTTATTCTAATTCCATATCTGTCAGACGGGTTCGAAGCATCTTTTAAAGGCAATTCATGATAAAACCAGTTACCATATATGGTATTGCTGGTGCCATTGGTTTTGCAATTATCCAATTCTATATGAGTTACCGAAGCATCGAAAAGACTTGAATGAACAATAAATTCAGACGTTGTACCTGTAACTTTTATAGCCGTTATCGCATCGTACAATAAATTATTTGTGAATTCGATTTTACCTCCTGATTCAACGACTATTCCCTCCCACATGGTACAACCGCCACTCAGAAGAGAATTGTCAATGGTCAGTTTTTTACCGGATTGTACAGTTATCTTGGCATCAGGGCCAAATCTTATTTCTGAACCGCTATTTACCGTTAAATCGAAATCAACAATGAGTTCTCCGTCTATTTCAATATTTTTAGATACCCATGGACTTGGATATGTGGCCTTAACGCTGGAGAAATAGGTTGTGCCGCTGTGAGAATAGCCAGTTGTTGGTGTAAAGGATGTAGAGGTGCTTACTTTAACCAAAGTGAGATCATCAACAAAAACTCCAGTTGGTCTCCATTGCATCGGGTTAGTCCCTTGTACCTTTATACTTTCCTTAAGTCTAATTTGAATATGTTGGAGACCGTCCATTTCTTCGGGAACAGTAAAATTGGCTTCACAGAATATCCATGCTGAACAACCATCGGTTTCAATGTCTTGCCCTCCTACTCTTGTTATTACTGTATTTCGTATTGGAACCGTGGTGAAAGCCACCCAACCAGGACACGAGCTAATTATTCCGTTTTCAAAGAAAACGACTTCAATTCTGTTATCATAAGGATTAGCCTGACCAGAAGTTAATTTATTTTCTCCAAAGGCTGTAACCGGAATTGCATAAAGGCTAACTTTATATGAACAACCTGCTTCCAAAGGCTCATCTAATTCTGAGATTATATTACCCCCGTATAAAGGATTACTTCCCTGTGGATTTGTGTATGGGAAATGGCTGGTGCCATAAAAACCCATAAATCTATGGTTTTCATCTGGAGCAATATGTTCTCTCGGGTCAACATACCAACACCAAGTATAATTATCTTGATATAGATTGGTGTGTACTCCATATTTTTGCTCCACTGCCAAAGGGCAATTACCAGCTACTGCAAACTGATCGTCAAAAACAAAGGCTTGGCCAGTGCCTGCACAATTCCGATTAATTGGGCCTATACTCCAGTCGGTGGGCATAGGAGTGGACTCATCTGTAATATCACACCATTGATCTACCGTAATAGAAGGAACATTTCCAGACTCAAACCCAGGATTTTTAATCAAATTGGTTTGAGCGAAACCGTGCTTTCCGATAGTCACGATGTTAAGTAGAAGAAGAAAAGCCAGGCTTTTACTTGTTAGAAGCCAGGCCTGATACTTGATAGGTGGGGGTAAGTGATTGAAATTAACCATAATGTGTTTCATAATGTTATTATTTTAAGTTAAAGATAGGAAAAACTCAAAGAACAACTCTCTGGTTAATAGTAGTACAAAGGTAGCTAAAGAATTGTCATAAAAAAGGGAAAATTGGCCATACGGAGATTATGACTTTGTTATGACCTTTGCTTATTTCAGCCATCAAATATTTTAACATTAGGGGCGTTAGTGATGTCATGATAATATTACTTTTGCGTTTCATGCGAAATTTCATTAATCTTAAGTCACTGTTTGGTTTGTTCGCCATTATCTGTTTGTTGATGGCAGAGCCCGGCTGCCGAAAAGACAAATTGAGCATGAGTGGCAGTGACAAGTTAAAAATCACTATTGACACGCTCTTTTTCGACACGGTTTTTACAGCACTTAATCAGGTGCCGGGTGTCCCGATGTCGGTGAACAAACAAATTGTGGTGGTGAACCCAAACAAAAATGCGGTTGAAACGGACATCATACTTGGCGGTGGCACGAATTCCTATTTTCGCATCAATGTGGATGGCGAGTCCGGTCGGAAGTTTGAAGACATATATATTAGAGGGGGTGACAGTATTTTTATTTTCGTTGAAGTAACCATCAACCCCAATAATACGAACAACCCTTTAATCGTCAGAGATTCCATTATATTCAATACGAATGGAAATGTGCAGGACGTGAAACTCATTGCCTGGGGACAGGATGCTCATTATTTTTTGAGTGATACCCTTTGCAATGTCACCTGGAGCGATAAATTGAAACCTTATGTTGTGTATGGTGATCTGTTTATTCCAAAAGGATGCACTTTTACGATTGAAGAAGGGGTGAAAGTCTATTTTGCCCCATATAGCTGGTTGCATATAAAAGGTACTTTGAAAATAAATGGAACTGTAAATGAACCTGTCATGATGGAGGGAGATCGCCTTCAACCGGAATATGAAGAAGTGGCCGGACAATGGAATGGAATAAAAATTGATACCCCATCAGTGAATAATGAAATTTCATATGCTTACCTGAAGAATGGGTTGGTGGGTATCTATTGTTTGTCTCCACAGCAAAGTTCTAAAATCAACGTGATTGTCAAAAATTGTTTTGTAAGGAACATGCTATATGACGGATTAGCGGGTCTTGGAACCACGATGTATGCTGACAATAGTTTGTTTGTCAATTGCGGCAGATATGGATTTTTAGGACTAGAGGGTGGGGATTATACTTTGAAACATTGTACAATAGCTACATATGAAAACACCTTTAGTCGCAAAGAACCAACTTTTGTTTTCACCAATAGAAAACGCGATGATTTTGGCAGAATCGTCAAAACTTTTGACATAACATACAACTTCCAAAACTGCATTATTTACGGCAATCTTGCCGATGAGTTTGGTTTTGATCTCGAACCTGGCAAGTTTGTCAACAGGGGCATTGATGGCAACCTGATCAAATCTTCTGACACCACCTGGAAAAAGACAAATAATGTCATAAACAAAGACCCCAGATTCATAAATTACAAAAAGAATGATTTCAGGCTCGACACGCTTTCAGGAGCCAAAGACATTGGTGTATTATTAAACCCTCCAATCAGCTCTGATTTTGCCGACCGGCCAAGAGACAACAAGCCGGATGCAGGGGCATTTGAAAGAGTCGAGTAGGCCTAACTTGACTTCGACGGTTCATGCGACTCTTGTTCCATCACCTTGAAAATATGCAGAATATAAGGGAAGAGGGCGTCCATGCTTTCTTCGGCTCCGCGGGTGGAGCCCGGCAAGGCAAGTATGAGGGTTTTCCCTTTTAGTCCGGCCAAACTGCGTGATAGCATGGCATAGGGCATTTGTTGCTGTCCGTAACTTCTGGCAGCCTCAGCTATTCCGGGTATTTCACGGTCAAGCAAAGGCCGAAGAGCTTCGGGTGTCACATCTCTGGCAGACAATCCTGTACCTCCGGTCAGGATGATCAAATCGAATTTGTTAGTGTAAAGAGCCAAAACCTTTTCCTGAATGTCCTTTATTTCATCAGTAATAACACCGTAGTCTTCAACCGAAACCTCAAAGTTTTGGAGTTTTGAGATAATCGCTTTTCCCGCAAAGTCTTGCTTCTTTCCGGCAAAAATGCTATCTGAACAAACAACTACTGCCGTTGTGATAGCACGACCGAGTTTGTCCTTATACTGAGATTTGCCGCCCGTCTTTGAAAGCAATCTGATGCTATGAATTTCGATTTCCTTGTCAATGGGTTTCAGCATATCGTAAATTGTGAGGGCCACAACCGATGCCCCATGCATGGCTTCTACTTCTACCCCGGTTTTGTAAACAGTTTGAACTTCAGTTTCAATAATGATTTGAAGACCTTCAATATGGTGACGGATTTCAGTAAATTCGACAGGCAGGGGATGACAATCGGGAATCATGTCACTGGTTCGTTTTACGGCAAACAAACCTGCAACCCGGCTTGTTTCAATGACATCACCTTTTGGAACAGTTTTGTTTTTAACGGCATCAATTGTTTCCTGCCTTCCGACGCTTACGATTGCCTGTGCGATGGCAGAGCGTTTGGTTTTTATTTTATGGGTAATATCAATCATATTTTAACTATTATTAGCGGTGCAAAATAGAACCACTTGATGACATGAAAAACCGGACTTTTGTAAAGCCGGATTTGGCGTTTCATTTCTTACATAAGACATTTCTCCTGTATATCTCTCGTCGAATTTCGTATAAAAGACTGAGGTGTGTTTTGATGGTTGCGGTTGTTTGAAAAAATCGTTGATATAGGTTGTTTGTCCTTCATGGTAAATATCGCCACAGTTAAAGTTTATGAGGATACCTTTGGGTGCATTCTGTCGTTTCATGTGGTTGAGAAGTTTTGCTTCAAACATAGGGTGCATTTCGATTATGGCTTTTAACTCAACAATCAAGCAATTTTCGACAAAAAAATTGTACCTGAAATCAACTTTGATTGTATTTTCTTTTAGACTTGGTTCTTTCTTTTCAGATTTATCGTGTATGCCGGCTAAAACTCCTACCATTCCATGAATATTTATCCAACTGTGGTCGTAATCCAGAGCAACACGCATTAAAAATAGTTTTACTCATAATCAAGGATTTAAGGGATTTTAAAAAATAACAATTTTGACTTTACGAACGGCTACCTGATTTTAAATTTATGCAAACCCTTGATATGATTGAATTCTATTTTTCCTTTTTGTGAAGATTTCAATTTAATAACTGTTGCCCAGGGTTGTAATCTTCTTCATTTGTCCTTACGAATTCAGACACTTTGGTAACTGTTTTTCAAGTTTATCAATTTCTTGAAATGCATATTTATTAATGTCTGGTCCATATTGTCCGTTAAAACAGATACTGCTTGCTTTGCTGAATTGTCTATACAACAGTAAGCAACAAATCTTGCTCTTAGTTTTGCTACACAAAACCAATATGTCGCATCGTCCAGTTTGTCTTGGCTGAAAAGTTCACGGGGCAATGTATCAATAACAGAAGGATTGTAGAAGTTTTGATTATTCAAAATACTGTCAACGGTCTGCCGTTTAAGTTTATTGTATTTACCATTTAAGATTTCGATTGCTTCATTTTTTCGAGTCACATCAATTTCTTTAAAAACCCTTTTAGGTTTAATTTCTTCGTTTTGTGCCTTACTATGAGGTGGTAAGTCCTAAAATAATTGTCAAAAAGAGAATGATTTATGGTTTGATTTTATTAATTTGTTCATCCGTTTTCATACCATCACCTCAGACACTATACTCTCGAAGAACGCCACCCCATCGGTGTTGTACAAATCTTTATGAGCTGCTCTTTCGGGATGAGGCATCATACCAAAAACATTCTTCTCAGCATTGCAGATTCCGGCAATGGAATTCACACTTCCATTCAGGTTGCTTTCAGGGGTCAACTGTCCTTCCACATTGCAATATCTGAACAATATCTGATTGTTGTCCTCCAATTGCCGCAGTGTTTTCTCATCGGCATAATACCGACCTTCGGCATGAGCAATAGGAATTTTAAGAGACGTTCCCTTTGGAAGTAAACGGGTAAGCCGGGTATTTGTATTTTCTGTTCTAATGTATATATTGTCGCAAATAAAATGTTGCTTTTCGTTTCGGAGCAAAGCACCCGGAAGCATTTGGGCTTCACACAGAATTTGAAAACCGTTGCAAATTCCCCACACCGGACCTCCTTTTTCAGAGAAAGACTTTACCGAACCCATAATAGGCGATAAACGTGCAATGGCTCCACTTCTTAGGTAATCCCCGTAAGAAAACCCACCGGGAAGGCAAATAAAATCACAACCCTGCAGGTCGGTGTCTTTGTGCCAGAGTTTCACCACTTCCTGGGCGGTAATGGTTTCAAGAGTCCCAATCAGGTCTTGATCGCAGTTTGACCCAGGAAAAATAACTACGCCAAATTTCATGTGGCAAACTTAAGCATTTGGAAAATTTTAAAATTCCAAAATTTGAAAATGAATTCTGGAATTAGGCATTTGTTGAAAAAATGATCAAACATAACTGCTTTAAGAAGAAAAAGAATGCCAGATTTCGATGACCTTTGTTTGAAATATGTACGACCAATACGAGCAGTTTTTAAGGTTTGTTTATGAGAATGGCGTTCGAAAGAACGACCGTACAGGTACAGGAACGGTCAGTGTTTTTGGTGGTCAATTGAGGTTCGGTCTGAAGGATAGTTTCCCGATGATCACTACAAAAAAACTGCACCTTAAAAGTGTTGTTTACGAACTGCTTTGGTTTTTGAAGGGAGATACCAACATCAAATATCTCAATGATAATGGTGTCAGAATTTGGGACGAATGGGCCGACGAACGGGGTGATTTAGGCCCCGTTTATGGAAAGCAATGGCGAAGTTGGCAAGGTGCCAATGGCAAAACCTATGACCAGATCGGCGAGGTGCTTCATCTGCTCAAAACCAATCCCGATAGTCGCAGAATTCTGGTGAATGCCTGGAACGTGGCCGATATAAGCAAAATGGCTTTGGCTCCCTGTCATTGCCTGTTTCAGTTTTATGTGGCCGGAGGAAAACTGAGTTGCCAACTTTATCAACGCAGTGCCGATTTATTTTTGGGCGTTCCGTTTAATATTGCTTCATATTCCCTCCTCACTATGATGATCGCTCAGGAATGCGGATTGGAAACAGGGGAGTATGTTCACACCTTTGGTGATGCCCATATTTATTCCAACCATTTCGAACAAGTGGAACTGCAACTCAGCCGTGAACCCAGACCATATCCTCAAATGGAACTTAACCCCAAAAGGAAATCTGTTTTTGATTTTGAATTTGAAGATTTCACCTTGTCGGGTTATAATCCACATCCCGGAATCAGGGCAGAGGTATCTGTTTAACTAAATGTGTTATTCGATTCCTAAGAGTTCCACTTCAAAAATCAAAGTAGAATAAGGTCCTATCACCGAACCGCTCCCTTGTTCGCCATAAGCGAGGTTGTACGGAATAAATAATTTCCATTTAGAACCGACGGGCATGAGTTGCAGGGCCTCTACCCAACCCTGTATGACGCCGGTTACGGCAAACGAAATGGGTTCTCCTCGCAGAACTGAACTGTCGAACACTTTGCCATTTATAAGCGTTCCGTGATAATGAACTCTTACTTTATCCTTTGTCGTTGGAATGGGGCCGGTTCCCTTTGTCAGAATTTCATATTGCAATCCGCTTGCCGTTGTAACGACTTCTTTGCGGGCAGCATTGTCTGCCAGAAACTTCTTTCCCTCCAGTATATTGGTAGCGTTTGCAGAAGTTTTTTGTTGATTAATGTAATCCTGAATCACAGCATTGGCCTTAGCTGCGTCCAATAAAAGTGGCTTTTTTTTCATGGCCTCTGTAAAACCCTTGGTAAAAATGGCCAGATCAATACTGTCGAATCCTTGCTGTTGCAGATTTTGAGCGATCAGTATAGAAAGACTATAACTCACACTATCTGCGGTGGTTTTGAGGTTTTGAGCATTTGACAAATTCATAAGTGCTGCCATTGCTGATAAACCGAACAGAATTTTTATTTTCATAGTTTTTATTCTTTTGGGTCGGCAAAAATATTGAATTCCTTTGGTGTCACAAAAGGCTTAAATGGTAAATGATCACCAAGTGAAACAGGAGTTCAAACGACAAATGAACGGAATTAGCGGTTCATCAAATCTTCTATTTCCTCAACCTCTATTGGCATCCTGATTTCATCCATCAAATCGAGCGGGCCGTTTGTTCCTATCAGAATGTTGTTTTCTATTCTCACGCCGATTTTCTCATCAGGGATATAAATGCCGGGCTCACAGGTGAAGAGCATTCCGGCTTGCATAGGTTCGTAACGCATCCCGCTGTCATGCACATCCACACCCAAAAAGTGCGAAGTGCCGTGCATGAAGTATTTCTTATAAGCAGGCCAGGCGGGATCTTGCTTTTTGATGTCATCCAAAGTAATCAGCCCCAAACCCAATAATTCTTTTTCCATGATGCCGCCGACCACTTTGTGATATTCCATCAACATTGTTCCGGGAACGAGAAGTTTGGTTGCTGCCCGCATGACCCTCAGCACAGCGTTGTAAACATCTTTTTGTCGCTTCGAAAAGCGACCGTTTGCGGGAATGCAGCGAGTCATGTCGCTTGCATAGTTGGCATAGTCAACGCCGCAATCTATGAGAAGCAAATCACCGTCTTTCACCTGGCAATTGTTGGCCACATAGTGCAACACACAGGCATTGGCTCCGGTCGCAACAATAGGGTCAAAAGAGTGCCCATTAGCTCTGTTGCTCAGGTATTCGTGAATGAGTTCTGCCTCGATCTCATATTCCCAGACACCGGGTTTGATGAAACGCAGTAACCGCTCAAAACCTTTTTTTGAAATCCCGATGGCCTTACGAACCAAAGCGAGTTCGGCATCCGATTTCAAACTTCGGAGTCTCTGCATCATCGTACCCGCTCTTTCGTATTGATGCAAGGGGAAAAGCTGCAGAAGTTCATGAGCGAAATCGAGCGATTTATAAGGTGCCTTTGGCTGAAAGCGATCGTTTTCGTTCAAAGCAAGATAAATGTTGTCGGCCATATTAATGATGGGTCGCAACTGGTTCATCAAATCCTGATTCCAGAAGATATTGGCGATGCCCGATGTTTCGGTGGCTTCGGCTTTGGTGTATTTGTGCCCTTCCCAAATGGCGATCCTGTCGTTGGTCTCTTTCAGAAAAAGACATTCGCGGTATTCCGCAATCGGGCAATCGGGAAAAATGACCAGATAACTATCTTCCTGGTCAATGCCGGAAAGCCAGAAAAGGTCGGAGTTTTGTTTGAATTTATGTGTGGCATCGCCGTTCCAAGTGTATTCGAAGTTGGAGGGAATAATGGCTATGCTGCCCGGTTTCATCAGAGCCGTGAAACGCTTGCGGTTGTCAATAAACAGTTTGTTGTCAAGGGTTGGATATTTCATCTCCGGAAAATATTAAGGGCGAAATTTAAGGCAATTAAATTTGATGGACAAAAGGGATCGAAAGGTTAAGACTAATCTGTCGGGTGCAACGTCAGAAAACCGGTTTGATTGGTTCAGAGAATCTGATAATACAAGTTTACCTTGAATTTTAAAGGGCTAAGAAATTTTCTGACAGTTAGTCCGGGAATGATTTGAGGCTTGTAATCATGAAACTCGTGGTTATCAGGACTCCTGAATTTTCTCGACTGGTCTGCATAGCTTAGTAAGAAATCACCAAAACTACAGCTTATCGAAGAATAGAGCCCCAGATGACTGTTCTTAAAAGGTCTGAATCTACAGCCAATTTCAGTATAAACGGCCACTTTTTTATAATTTTTGCAGGAAAGAATTTTCACAAACTTGTCCTCCCAAAAGTCTCCTTTTATAACAAAAGTCGCAGTTTCAGAATAATAGGAGCGAATGTTCAGGTTATTTTCGTGCCGATGAAAGTTACTGTTGAAACTACTTTAAGGCAAATGTAAAATCATTTATGTGTTACAGTATAGCTTTTTTGCAACTGCGGTCTGCCAAATATATCGAGCGTTACAAAGATATTTTGCCACCCGACTGGAGTAAAGAAAAGTTGCCACCCGAATTACCTCTTTGTTATTTCTTAAGTGGATTTTCAAATCCTTTGCTGCCAATTGTAAAACATGATGGTATTTTTTTATTCGAATGGGGACTTATTCCCACTTGGACCCGCGACAGCAAAGGTGCTGAAGAGATTCAGTCCCGAACACTGAATGCTGTAGGAGAGACTGTTTTTGATAAACCGGCTTTTCGAAAGAGTATAATTTCGCAAAGATGTCTGCTGGGTGTTTCCGGTTTCTATGAGTGGCGTGATTTTAACAAGAGCAAATACCCCTACTTTATTCGATTAAAAAGTGAGGAAATATTTTCGTTGGGTTGTATTTATGAAAGCTGGATTGCTAAAGACACGGGCGAGGTTCGCAACACTTTCAGTATATTGACCACCCCGGCCAATCAGTTGATGGAGAAGATACACAACCTAAAAAAGCGAATGCCGTTGATCATATCCAAAGCAGACGAAAAGGCCTGGATAGACCCGAGTCTGAGTTCAGAACAAATCAAATATTTGATAAAGCCTTACCATGAAACAGATATGAAAGCCCATACTGTCTCTAAATTGGTGAGTAACGCCAGAAATGACCGGAATGTGCCCAAGGCCCTTGATGAGGTATCATATTCGGAACTAAGCGTAATAGACTAAAATAAATTGTTACCTGAAAAGTACTCGGCGTCTGTCTGTTTCGGTTTTTATAGAACGCACCAAAAATATATAATGACCACAGTTTATTTTTCAATTCTTTCTTCAAAGAAATGTTTGGCAGGAATTTTCAGAAATTCGGTGATGAGTACTATTGGATGGCCATGACCGGCGATGAGAAATTGCCCGGTATTAATGGAGTTATCATGAAAAAACAAGATCCCGGCCAACCGATTGTCAACTCAATAGATGTTTCAGACATTAATGCCTATATCCTGAAAATAGAAAAAGCAGGCGGGCTTATCGTTGTACCCAAGATGCCTATTCCAACTGTTGGCTGGCTGGCGTAATTCAAAGACCCGGATGGGAATATTCAAGGGGTTTATCAGAATGACGCCGGGGCCATGTAAAGGCACTTTAATATTTTATAATTTTGACAGGTTGATTTATTTTGTTTCCTGTTTCTGAATACATCAAATACATTCCGGCCGGAACATCTGATAAATCAATCTGTACAAAATCGGAGGTTATCTCACCAGATAAAATGGATTTTCCTTCAATTGTAGAAACTTTGTACTTGTGTTTACCCGCCGTCTGGAATGAAAGATCAAATATGTCCTGTGACGGATTGGGGGAAATGTTGATTGCTTGTCCAATAACTTCATCGTCAATTCCGGCTCCGGTTAGATCCATTTTGACTACCCCGGTTCTCGTTGACAGCCAAATTTTTCCTTTCGTATCCTTTACAATTCCAGTCACATCATTATCCGCCAAAGGAGAGTTAGCAGAATTGTAATTTGCCAATAAGGTCAATGTTAGTCTGTCGAGTTTCAGAAGCCCTTTGGAGGTGGCAACCCAAAGTATGTCTCCATCCGGAAAAATATCCAGGTATTGCGTATTACTGGTAAAGCCAAAGTCAGCAACATTATCTATGAAAGTCCATTTTGAACCATCATATTTCAAAAGGCCATCAAAGCCTCCAGCCCAAATATTCCCGCCGTCATCCGTAGCCAGGCAGTTAGATGACCAAAGTTTCGTAGATGCATATGGATAGAAAGAAAAAGTCCCGTCGTATCTGGTAATTCCATTTCCGGCAATCCATGCAACGTTCTGGGCACTAAATGTGAAATCCGGGAATTCCTTACCATTTATCTGTGAAGGATAACCTGTCAGATTTTTCCATGTCGTACCATCAAAAGTCGTGATGCCTTTGTAGCCACTACCGTCTTCTGATGAAAGCCAGATTATACCATTATTGTCTTTGCCTAACGCATATACTTCTGAACCTGTAAATCCAGCGTTGGCAGGCGTATAGCTTGTAAAGGTGGTTCCATTAAAAACAGAAATACCCTTGAATGTTGCAACCCACACTTTGTTGGCATTATCAACTACAATATCATTGATATCATTGTGGAGAATATTCGAATTCAATGTCCGGTAATTCGTCCAGGTGGTCCCGTTGAATTTAAAAACTCCGGATAAAAGGGAGCCCACCCATATGTTTCCCGATTTGTCTATGGTAATGGAATTGTAATAATCCGCTTTAAGCGTGGAATTTGTACTGTTATAAACTTTCCAGCCCGGCTGAGACCATAAGAGATTCGAAACAGGGATAAGCAAAACAAGGAAGGTGCATTTCATTTTCAATCCGTTCTTTATTAAAATATTTTGTATCTGATTTGACTAAATTGTTTAACTATCGTTTTTGGTAAAGACTCATTCAGTCTTTTAATGAGCCACGATTAAGCAATCAATTTTTAACAAAGGTATTTTGTTCGTGCCAATTGCCCAAACATTTGTTCCGACCGGAATTTTAATTTGATATTTTTTTTGATGGTAAGCAATATTTCAATCCTTCTGTTGCAATGTTTGCATGGTCTAAAACGGGCTGCGAGCCTAACTTTGAACCTGCCAAATTTTTGATTACCGAACCATCAATCGATTGCATCCATGCCTTATTTCTAAAGTAAACCACGTCTGAGGCGAGATACACGGTTTTTTTAGAATCAAACGGGTAACAACACAAATCGGTGATTGAATGAATCTGTCTGTCGCTAAAATTATTATTCAATGCATCCATCATCTTTCCGCAAGTGTTTAGGGTATTGATGTCTTCAATTGTTTTGCCAAGAGCAATCTCAAAGATGCCATGGCTGGTAATGAATTCATCAAAGAGTCTCCCCTGAGAAACGGTGGTATTTTTAAAGGTGTATCCCAATGCTCTTGGTAAATCACATTTTACATGAGCATCTATTCCCAAGGCAAGAGCACAACTTAATTTGCAACAGTAAAATGAGATTTTACTATCGTTAGCGAATTTAAAATACTCTATCCAATGGGCCTCAATAGCCCCAATGTTTCCGGAATCCCAACAAAGTCTGTTGTATTTGAAGGCGTCAAAGAATGCGATAATTTGCTCCATTTTTTCAATGGGGTAACAATAAAACCCGTTTTTAATTTTGATCATCTCTTCATAGCTTACATGATAATAGACTGTCGGGAAAATGTTTATCAAACTACCATCCCTTAGAAATTGGTAGCGATAAGAATTTAATTCAGACAAAACACCCAATACGTGATAATACAAAGCTGTTCTTCTCAGGCTGTCCCGGGCATTGACAGCCTGGTCTATCAAAGCACTAAAAGCACAAAAATCCGGCTGATCAATATTTGAAGTCTGGTTTTTAGTTGACGGATTCTGTGCAGAAATCTTGGTAGCAAAGAGCAGAAAAGCGACGAACAACATCAACCCAATATATCCCTTATCCATGGTTAGCCGGTATATTTTTCTCTTCCCTTTCAAGCCCTGTTAAACTTCCTTTTACTAATTAAACGTGAGGCCAACAAATATAAGCTTCATCACCGTTCGCTGGTTCTGATTCAGTAACTGAGGTTCATTTAATAAATTGAGTTTCGAAAATTGCCAAAAAGGTGCGGTAACCGTTGCGAAATGCTGCAAATTCTATAACCTGCTATTAGCAAAAAATACAAAATTGACTGCCTTGTCCGGAATATTTGCGTGAATCAGTTGGATAGATAAGCACAAGATGAAACGCTGCAAAATTTGCCAAAATTTATGAAATCCACTTCTGATATCCGTTTTCTCAAAATATCCGACCGATTTAGGTTTGTATCATCAAATCAAAAAGACCCCGATTATGAAACAAGCAGGCAGAAAAGACAAAAAGCGAGTTTTAGAAATTCTCACGAAAACATTTGATCAGGTGCAGGGCATCCAATGGTTGGTTAAGGGTGATGATAAAAAAGAAAAAAAGCTTTGGCCCTTGCCAACTATACCTTCGAAAAAGCTTATGCCCGTAGGGGTGTATTCCTTTCGGATGACGAAACCGGAGTGGCACTTTGCTACCGCAATCATACCGAATGCAATTTCTTCACAGATAGTTGGAATGAAATTAAGCTCATGTTCTATGCTTTCAGCATTTTCCGGATACCAGCTATAAAAGCCCGTGAGTGTTATCGTCAACAGATAAGGCCTAAAGATGACTACTATTATTTCTGGATGCTGGGCGTATTGGACGAAGGTAAAGGCCGGGGTGCGGCAAGAGAACTGAAAAATACAATGTTTCAAAAAGCCGATGCCGAAGGGTTGCCCATATATGCCGAGACCTCTATGGAAAGCAATTGCCGGGTTTATGAATGGATGGGTTTTGAACTCTACCACTTTTGGGAAGTGGAACAAAAAGACATTCGTTTTTGGTTTATGAAGCGGGAGCCCGCAGCATCATAAGTGAGTCCCTACATCACATGAGAAAAGAGTTTTTGGAGGTAGGAATTTTTATGTAATACATTTGCATTATGATAAATCATCTAAGCATCAAGAATTTTAAATCTATCAAGCATTTGCAAATGCCTTGCAAAAAGTTGAATGTCTTTATCGGTGAGCCAAATAGTGGCAAAAGCAATATTATTGAAGCTTTGGCTCTTCAAAGCCAGAACTCTTTATCGAGTGAATTGAATAGAGATATTTTCCGATACAAAACGATGGGTGATATTTTTTACGATTCGAACATTAATTTACCGATTGAAGTAGTCACAGATCAAAAGAGTTCAACCTTGTTTTATTCAATCCGCGAAGACAATACTCCCGACAACCAATTCCATTTTTTGCTGAATCGATATGACGTATCAGAAAAAAATAATCCAACTATGATTGGACATGATGGGAGAATAATAAATTACGGAAAAAATGGCAAAACAGATGTCAGATATTATGAATACAAAAGACTCTCTGGTTTCAGCCAAGATTCTGTACCGCATTTGAGCGTTCCATTTGGTAAAAATTTACCTGGATTACTTTTATCAAATGCTGCTTATAATGACTGGGTCTCTGAATTTTTTCAGACAAAAGACCTAACATTGACATTAAAACCTACGGAGAATGATTTGGCATTAAGCAAGTTAATCGGTAATAGAATTTACAGTTATCCATATTTCACAGTTTCAGAGACGCTTCAAAGAGTGGTCTTTTGTACGATGGCTATTATAAGTAATGCAAACTCTGTTTTGCTTTTTGACGAACCTGAAACCAATACATTCCCTTTTTACACGAAAATTTTAGCTGAACGAATAGCGTTAGATGAAACAAATCAATTCTTTATAACTACACATAATCCGTACTTGTTGTTGAGCCTAATTGAAAAATCAAAGTTCAATAATCTGAATGTTTGTATTGTTCAAATGAAGGATTATGAGACTAATGTAAAGGTGCTGAATGAAAAACAGGTATCTCAGGTTCTTGATTTCAATTCCGATGTTTTTTTCAACTTCGACAAAATTCTTGATAAATGAAACAGGTACATGTAGAATGTAAACCTGATGAAGCGTTGGTTAAAAAACTTGGCTTTACCAGAAAAGAGGTGGTCCATCATTCTGGAAAATCACGAGTTTTTCATCAGCTAAAATCATTAAAAAACCAATTAGCAATGGTTGATGAAGACCCGGGTAGTGCTAAAACCACATATGAGAAAGACCTCGTATTTATTGAGGAACTTCACAGCATTAAAATTTATTCTGATGAACCGGGGAATAAGGTTTTAATCTTAAAGGGAAAGTTAGAAGACTGGATTGTTAGTCTCTGCAAAAAGTCTGGGGTGAATCTTGTAAATTTTGGTTTACCCGAAAAGCCGAACGAATTACACAGTGTTATTATTCAACGTATGATTCAGTACGAAGAATTGATAGACAATCTTTTGAAAATCAATAATGCTGAGTTGAATCAATTGAAGAAATGGCTGAGGTAAGTTCTGCGTATTTGGTTCATACAGATTGTATTGGTTTCATAATAAAAACCATGAAATTAGGCAACAAAAAAGCCTTCCAAAGAAGGCTTCAATTTTGTGGGAGTTGAGGGATTCGAACCCCCGACCCATTGCTTGTAAGGCAATTGCTCTGAACCAACTGAGCTAAACTCCCGAAAAAGGTCGGCAAATATAACACTCTGAAGAATTTTTGCAACCCGGAATTTTTTGAATTTGATTTTCAGACTGTGAGTATAATCACCCCCAATGACACAGACCCGATGACAACCCAAAGTAATATTCCCTGAAGAAAAGGCCGGAACCCAACCGATTTGATCGTTTCAAATGACAATCCTGCCCCAATTAAGAAAAGTGTTATGGTCAGGCCCTTTTTTGCGATCAGAACAAAAGTGGAATAAAGGTCCTTATAATCAGGAAGAAAAGTGCTGATGACCATAGCCAAAATGAACAAACCAATGAACCAGGGGATTTTTATTTTAGTTCCTGAACCTTTGTAGAAAAACAAAGTCAGCAGAGAAAGCGGGATGATCCAAAGAGCCCTTTCAAGTTTTACTGTAGTCGCAACCTGCAGAGCTTCTTCGCCATATTTCACAGCAGCACCAACAACAGAACTGGTATCGTGAATGGCAATGGCTGCCCACATTCCGAATTGTTTCTGCGTAAGACTCAACCAATGCCCTATGCCCGGGAAAATAAATAGGGCTAAAGCATTTAGGATGAAAACTGTGCCCAGTGAAACGCTCATTTGCTTGTCGTCTGCTTTCACAATGGGCGAAACAGCCGCTATGGCACTTCCTCCGCAAATAGCTGTGCCGCAGGATATGAGATATGAAATCTTTCCTTCAACCTTCAACAATCTACCGATAAGCCAACCTAAAGCCAAAGCCAGAACGATGGTGGAAAAAGTGAAAAGTATCCCCAGTTTACCGGCATCAAGTACATGGTTCAGGTTCATCCCAAAGCCAAGTAGGATGATTGATAATTTCAGCAAAAAATTTGTTGCCTTACTGTTCAAGTGTTTGAACGGATGACCACTGGTCTGGGCTAAAATCAAACCCATCAACAGAGCAATGGGTGGGTCTATGAAGGGTAAAAGGCAACCCAAAAGAGCCAGTATGAAAATGGTTTGCCGGATGGTTTGATTGATTTTCAAATGTGATTGTCGGATTCAAATGTAGGAATAATAGGCGTAAGTAAAAAAGTGTTAAGGCGTAAGTAATTAGTTGTAGGCGAAAGGCAAATAAGTCAAATGCACGAAATCAAACTGTGTAATAAAATAAGTTTTGAGGATTTCTTGGCCTATTAAACCCTGACAACTTATGCCTTAGGACTTATGCCTATTTGCCTTTCGCCTATTTTCTTTCAAACTTTTCATACACATCCATGTTTAGATAACTTCGCAACCTTAACCACAACAATAACCATGTCGGAAAAGAAGAGTAAAGTGACGATGGCCCATGCCTTCAGAGAAATTATCTGGCCCCGCCGCAAGCTTGTTTTCATAGGGCTTTTCCTTATTGCCATAAGCAGAGTCGCCAGTTTGGTATTGCCATGGGAAAGCAAAGTGTTACTGGATGAAATCATACCCAACAAAGATTTCGATCAACTGAAAACCCTTATTTGGGTAGTTTCACTTGCTATCATTGTTCAGTCTTTAACATCATTCATGCTCACCAAATTGCTGAGCGTAGAGGCTCAACATTTGATCTCGAAATTGAGGGTAAACGTTCAGAAAAAAATTCTTTCGTTGCCCGTCAGTTTTTTCGACAACAACAAATCAGGAGCATTGGTTTCCCGAATAATGAACGATGTAGAGGGTGTTCGAAATCTCGTTGGAACCGGTTTGGTTCAGTTAGTCGGTGGTACATTAACGTCGGTAGTTTCCCTTTTTCTGTTAATTAAAATCAGTCCGATGATGACGATTTATGTTCTGGTTCCTGTGGGCATTTTTGCCTTGATAGCCCTAAAGGCTTTTAATTACATAAGACCCATCTTCCGCACACGCGGAATCCTTAATGCAGAAGTATCAGGCCGTTTGACTGAAACACTGAATGGCATCAGGGTGATCAAAGGTTTTAATGCTGAAGTCCAGGAAACCCTTTCTTTTGAGCGAGGTGTTGAACAACTTTTTCTGAATGTCAAGAAGAGTCTTACTTCGACTGCCTTCATAACAAGTTCTGCCACATTTTTACTAGGATTGGCCAGTACAGGAATCATGGGCATAGGAGGCTATATGATCATAGAGGGCAATCTGACTTTCGGCGAATTTCTCTCGTTTACGCTATATCTGGGATTTATGATTGCTCCTATTGTGCAAATGAGCAATATCGGAAGTCAGTTGACAGAAGCCTTTGCCGGATTGGACCGAACAGAGGAAATTATGAATATGAATCCGGAGAATGATGCTGCTGAAAGAACCATTTTTCTGAAAGAAATAAAAGGCGACATGAAATTTGAAAATGTCTCTTTTGCCTATGAAGAAGGAAAAGAAGTGGTGAACAATATCACTTTCAATGCCCCTTCCGGTTCGGTAACTGCTTTGGTCGGCACTTCGGGATCAGGAAAAACAACCATTGCCGGATTGGCGGCTACCTTTCTGACACCACAATCGGGATTGATAACCATAGACAACCAGAACCTTTCCAAAATAGACCTTAACAGCTTCAGACAGTATCTTGGAGTAGTGCTCCAAGATGATTTTTTGTTTGAAGGGAGCATTAGAGAGAACATCTTGTTTCCGCGACCGGATGCCACTGAAGAACAACTGCTGGAGGCTGTTCAGGCTGCCTACGTCTATGAGTTTACTGACAGGTTTGAAAAAGGTTTGGATACGGTAATCGGTGAAAGAGGGGTGAAACTTAGTGGCGGGCAGAGACAAAGAATCGCCATTGCCAGAGCCATATTGGCAAATCCAAAAATCATTATTTTGGATGAGGCCACCTCAAACCTCGATACCGAAAGTGAATTGCTGATTCAAAAGAGTTTGGCTGAATTGATGAAAGGCCGCACCACCTTTGTGATTGCCCATAGATTGAGTACGATTCGGCAGGCAGATCAGATTTTGGTGATAGAAAACGGACGCATTTTCGAGCAGGGTAATCATCAGGAGTTGATTGAAAAACAAGGCCGGTATTTTGAGTTGTTCACCTATCAATCGAGAATTTAAATAACTTGACACTTGGTTTAAATAACTGACTTCGATTCGGCTCAGTCACCAATCGGAATTGCTGGATACAATAAATTTGAATTTTCAGAGTTCATCATCAAAATATTCAACAGAATCATTATCCCTTACTTCAACTCAACCAAACTCACTCCCTCTCCCCCCAATTGAATGCTCTCATAATAAATATTCTGAACGATGGACTGTTGCCTCAGATAATCCCTGATGAGTTTTTTCAGAATGCCATCTCCTTTTCCATGTATAATCCTAAGATTGGAGTAACCCAGAACATGGGCTTCGTCAAGCCAGTTCTCAACCACTTTCAAGGCTTCTTCGCCCCGCATACCTCGCACATCAATTTGCGATCTGAAGTCTTTTTGTTTATCCAGCAAATCAATCCCACGCCTTTGAACTGCTTCTTTTCTGGCTTTTTCCGATTTGGCGGTTTCCAGTTGTTCCAGATTCACAACGGTGCGGATACTGCCGGTTTGTATGGTCGCTTTGTTGCCCTTTATCTCCACCAATTCGGCAAGCATTTCATTGCCTTTGATCCGAACCACATCACCTGCTTTCAAGGGTTTTGCTTCTTCAGTTTTTATATCAGACTCCCTGAAAACAGGCAAACCCATTTCCGATCTCAGGGTGTTTTTCTTTTCCTCAAGACCTTTGCGGACGAATTTAGTTTTTTCCTTGTTCGCCTGACCCTTCCTGATTTCCTGAATGGTGTTCTCCACCTGTTTATTGGCGTTTTCGATGATGGTCAAAGCCTTTTCCCGGGCCATGTCCAGCATTTGCTTTTTGTTTTCTTCGATACTTGCTTTTAAGGTCGAATACTCTTTGATCAGCTTGTCAGCCAGGGTCTGCTTTTGAGAAATGTCCAAACGCAGCTCTTCATATTCATTTTTCTCTTTCTCCAATTCAGCCAACAACAGATCGAGATTCAGAATTCTATGATCGGTAAAAGTCTTTGCCCTTTCAATGACATTTGGGTCTATACCCGCTTTGGAGGCTACCTCAAAGGCATAGGAACTTCCGGGTTTCCCAATGTTCAAAGTATAGAGTGGAACGAAGTTTTCCGTGTCGTAACCCATGGAGGCATTGAAAAGTCCGGGCCATTGATCGGCAGCTTTTTTCAGGTTGCTGAAATGGGTAGTCACTATTCCGAAGGCTCTCTTTTCGTTTAATTCAAATAAGACCGATTCGCCCATGGGGCCGCCGAATGCCGGGTCGGTGCCGGTACCAAGTTCGTCAATCAAAACAAGCGTATCTTCTCTGGCATTGGCCATAAAAAACTTCATGGCCATCAGGTGGGAGGTATAAGAACTCAAATGGTTTTCCAGCGATTGGTCATCACCGATATCCAGAAAAATGCCACTAAAAATGCCACTTTCAGAGCCCTTATCACAGGGAACCGGAATGCCGCATTGCAACATATATTGAAGCAATCCTGCAGTTTTCAAGGTCACGGATTTTCCACCGCCATTTGGGCCGGAAATGATCATCACTCTCATTTCGTCGCCCAATTCGATATTTTGAGAAACGATCTGTTTGCCAGATTTTTTCAGGTTGAGGTAAAGCACGGGATGCCGGGCATTGATGAAATGAAATCCGGGTTGACGGTGTAAATCTGGTATCGATGCGTCCAGTTTCAGTCCATAAGTAGCCTTTGCCTGAATGAAATCGAAGAGCGACAACAGACGTTGGTGCTCCTGCAAAATACCCAGATAGCCTCGCAAATCTTTGGTGACCTTTCTCAATATCCGTTCTATCTCACGGTTTTTTTCCAGTTCCAGTTCGCGGTGTATATTGTTGAGTTCAATCAGTTCTTCGGGTTCTATGTAAAGTATTTTTCCTCCCCCGGATTCATCGTGCACATAGCCCCTAACCTTCCGTTTGTGTTCACTCAAAACAGGTAAAACTGTCCGGCCATCTTTTATCGAGACACCGGTATCGGCCACCCACTCTTTTTCTTTGTATCGGGCATAAAGCTGGTTAATCTTCTTTTCTGTTTCTCTCTCTGCACGGGCTATTTTAACCAACAGATCTGATAGTTCAGGCGAGGCATTGTCTTTCATTTTTCCAAAGTCGTCCACCACCTTATTGATGATCTCAACAATCTTTCCTTCGTAAACCGCTGCCTGAAAAAGCTCCGCTAAAGCAGGATAGGAATCTCCGTTCTTTTGCAAAAACCTGAACACTTTGCCAAACTGGACCGTATGCTCCCTGATCTGATGCAGGTCGGAAACCGAAAGGGCATACCCATCAAGCTTCATGGTGGTCAGTTGTCTTTCAATATCCGGAAGCCTGGTTTCAATCAAATGACCGGTGGCCTTTACCATGGCCATGCATTCTTCCGTTTGTTTCAGCCACAACTGCACCTGCTCATAGGTGGAAGAGAATTGCATTTGTTGTACCCATTGCTCACCTGCACGACTGAGGCACAGTTCACCCAGATGAAAACGAACCGTATCAAAACCGAGTTTTTGTTCTATGTTTTCAGGGAAGAACATCAGGGTTTTTTCTTGCCTGTCTCCTCAATTCGCAGTGAAACTTTTTTGAGCATCTTTTCCATGTTCTCCGGGTTCATCGAATAATACTTCATGCTGGTGTCCATTTGTTTCGAAGTGACCTGATGCGACTGGTAAATGAAGCGGTACGAACTATCAATATAGTCATTGGCACTGACGCCATTTTCTGTCAAAACCTTGTAGCTGCCTTCAGCCAGACGGATGTCGGTGAGTATTTCCACCATTTTTTCTTCAGGAATAATTACCGAAGGCACTGATTGTTCTTTTCTTTTGCAGTCAGAAAAAAACAAGATCAGCAGCGAGAAAAGCCAAACTGATTTCATAGCCTCAAAACTACAACGAAAGAGATGATTAAAGAGAACCTAAGCACCATACTTGGACAATTACCAGCGAATTGCCGACTGATTGTTGTCTCAAAATTCAGGAGCCATGCCGAAATCATGGAGGCCTATGCGTCAGGTCACAGGGCTTTCGGCGAAAACCGTGTGCAGGATTTGGTTGAGAAACAAAAACAACTTCCTGCCGACATCGAATGGCATCTGATCGGGCATTTGCAGAGCAACAAGGTTAAGTACATCGCTCCGTTTGTTGCACTCATTCATTCGGTGGACAGCCTGAAACTGGCTGAAGAAATTGACAAACAAGCGGCGGCCAACAAAAGAACTATTCGCTGTCTCTTGCAGGTACACATTGCCAAAGAAGAGAGCAAGTTTGGTTTCAGCCCGGACGAACTGATCCTTGAATTAAAAAACTCGCAATGGAAGAATCTTCAACACATTCAAATCTGCGGACTGATGGGCATGGCCACCCTCACCAATGATCAGGGTCAGATCAGAAACGAATTTAAAACACTGAAAACCCTCTTTGAGGTATTGAAGAAAACCGTCTTTTCGGGCATTCCAACTTTTACAGAACTTTCCATGGGAATGAGCGGAGATTACAAAATTGCCGTTGAAGAAGGAAGTACGATGGTGAGGGTTGGGAGCAAGGTTTTTGGGGGGTGAGGAGGACTCTGAAAATACAACCTTTCTTTTGCTTCTACTAAGATAAATCTTCCTTGCCTTTGAAAACAGATTTGAATAGTTAGATTTGATTTGTGAGGGATTCATTCATCTTAATTTTTTCTTCCGTTTCTTCTTCCAGAAAGTTTTTTCCAAATGCTTCTCATCATTTTCACTTCTGTTTCAGAAAATTTAAGTTGTTTGATTAAAAGTTCTTTATCAATGATGTCAAGCACTTCTTCAATTTTCCGCTGGCGAATGAGTGAATCAATTTTCTTGAAATCAATTTTGTGAGTTCCTAAAAGCGGTAAAGGAATTTCTTCAATCTCTGTTGGTTCAAATGTCAGCACACCACCTCCGTAACTTCTTCCCAATATTTCGGAGAAAGCAAAAGTCAGTGAGTTGAGATAGGAGAGTGCAATCGTCTCAGGATTTATTTTCTTTTTGAAACGCACTCTGTGAATCGTATCGGTTGAAGATGCTTCCGTTTTATTCAAGATAAGTTTTGGATAATCGCCAACCTGCCTTAACACAAACGCATCAGGTGACCACAACGAAGGTGTGATATACCAGCGTTTACGGATTTTGCATTTGTAACCTGTATGAAATTCCATTGCTTCTCCATAAGCAATGTATTTCCGGCTTGCATCTGGTTGTGCTGAATAATCCTTATCGGCTGGCAAAAAAAGTTGAACGGGATAATTGGCTTCAACATTCTGTTCAAAGTCATCGTTGTTATAAACGATTCCTTTGAAGTGGTTTGACTTGCCTACCACTTTTGTTGTGTGTGATTTGAGTTTCCATTTTGCAACAACTTCCTTATTCAGCATAAAGAATTCATTTCTTCCTGTTACAATTCCAACATCAACATCCATTATATCAGCACAAGGTTTTATTCTCTTGTCTGTTTTGATTTTGCGAAGCAATTCAATTTCGTTTTCGTCAAGAAAATACTTTGTCCATTTTTCCGAAGTGTGGTCAAGTGCTTTAACCTGTGTCTGCTGAATTCTATCAATCTTTATAGAATTCAGTTCTGCAAGATTGTTCAATTCAATTACTCTGATTCCCTTGTTGGCTGTAACATCTTTTTCGCAAAGCATCAAAACAATTTCCTGCTGTATGTCGGCAAAGACAAGTTTCTTGAATGTTACGATTGTTATTCTTGAAAAAAAGTTCGAAAGAAAAATTCTTGTTTCGGCTGCATACTTTACCTGAAATAGTTCTGCTGGAATTACCATTGCCAACTTTCCAAAACGATTCAACTTGCTTGCTGAAATAACCAAGAACGGAACCCAAATATTTGTTAGCTTGTTTGGATGCAAATTCATTTCTTCCATCATCCTGAAAGCAACTTCACGATGTTCCTCTGGAAAATTTTGGTAACGAATGAATGGTGGATTTCCAATGACTACATCAAAGTGTGCTTCACCATTTGCGTTTGCTATGTAATTAAAAAAGTCGGTGTTGAGAATTGTTGTTGAATTCAAACCATACTTTGCTGCTCTGTCTTTTGATTTATCCGCTTCATCTTCTACCAACTCAATTCCTTTTATCAATCCAAAAAGTTTGTTGTTCGGAACACCTAATTCTTTGAACCTGCGAATTGCAGATTCAATAAAATTTCCATCACCACAACTTGGTTCTAAAACTTTTTGAGTTGGTTTTGTAATTGCCCACTTACAGATGAAATCCGTAATCGCTTGTGGTGTGTAGTAACCTCCACAAAGTTTTTTTGAATCTACATTCTCAATTATTTCTGTTGCCATTTTACTCTTCGTTTATTTCGTTATTTAATTCTTCATCGTTAAGCACTGAATCCATTTCCTCATTTGAAACTCCGTAAAGAGAATTTACTTGTGTAAAGAGTGAACCAAAAAGCAAATCCATTTTATGTTTGAGAACTTTTTTCTTTGCACCCAAATACACTTCGCTGTAAGCTACTTTGGTTTCAATCAACTTCTTGACTGTCTTTACAAGTTCATCGTGAAGTTTCATTTCTTCTGCATTTGCAAAATCAATCTTTCTTATCGGAAGGTTTTCTATAAACTGTTTTCCATGTGAGTAATATGCACCTCTGAATTCACTTGCACCTGCTTTTACCATTGCCTCAAACAAGGGGTGTGCAAGTATTCCTAAAATGTAATACAGTGAATAGTTGGAGTTGGTGAACAAGGAATAGTAAGGACCATTTCCACCTCCTGTAAACTGCAAATTGTTTTCATCAAAGACATAAGGCGGCTTGGTAGAAAGCACTGACCAAATCAACTTTGGTGTGTTGTGGAATCGTGTCAAACTTTGCGACCTGCCATATTGATACCACTTCGGTGAATTACCGTTGATGCTTCGTTTTGAAAGTGGCTCTTTGAAATTATTCAGATAAGCCCAGGTAAGCGGAAAGTTTTGCTGGAAGTAATCTTCTGAAAAAACTTCTGCCTTGTCTGCCTGAATTGTGTAAGGAAAGATTAATTGTGCATTTGGTTTTACTGTATCAAACAAACCAAATGAAAGGTCATACAAACAAGGTTTGCAGATGGCTTTCTCAACTTCGTATTCTGTGCCTTTGAAATTTAGTCGGTAAGTTGTTGATGTTTCAGAAGTCGGTTGGAAAATGTAAACCTTGTCCGCACTGGTTTGTAAACCAACTGCTATTTCAGCAATAGTGTGAAGTGCAACGGTATTTTCTCCTTTCAGTTTTTGGAATACTTGTTCAGATGTTTTAGAAACAAAAACCCAAGGTTGTTCTGAATACAAACCTGTTTTGTAAGTATCGTAGTTAAGTGAACCTGCTGTCAGTTCAAATGCAATCCTTTGAATTCGCTTAAAGAAAAATTCTTCTCTTTCTTTTTTGTCAAGAATGAGAATAGCCGTATAGGTGCTGCGGTTTGGAAAAACCTGTGCAACTCCAAAATGAATGACTTTGAAAAGCGATGAATGAGAGGTGATAAAAGCACGAAGTGCTTTTCCACCTTTCACAATAAAAAACTTGTGAGGAACTATGTAACCTAAAACTCCATTCTCATTGAGTAAACTGATTGCTCTTTGAATAAAGAGATAGTATTTGTCAAAGGTCTCTGCTACCGCAACTGTGTAACCTGAAATATCGCTCTGAAAGAATTTTACTTCTTCTGCTGAAAACTTTACGATGTTTTGAATTCTAACATAAGGTGGATTGCCAACAATTGCATCAAAACCGTTTCGCTGTTCTAAGAAATCAAATTCCTCTTTCCAATTGAACGGTTTGAGTTTAAAAAGAAGTTCGTTGCTGTCAATCGCTTCTGGATTGAATTGAAAGTATGAATCGTCAACAAGTGAGTTACCACATTTGATATTGTTGTCTAAACTCGGTAAAACTTTTTGTTTGTGTTTAGCAAGGTAGTTTTCAATTGACCCTGAGTTTTCTCCCTCCAATAATTTCAGTAGCAAACTGAACTTACTTACTTCAACTGCATAAGGATTTATGTCAACTCCGAAAATATTTGAAGTGAGAATTTGATGCTTTGCTTTTAAAGTAAGATGATATGAACCGTCAAATACTTGGTTGATTATTTCACCGTCATTCACACTAGCCGCAACAAATTCCAAAGTGATTTTCTCAAAGATGAAATCGTAAATTGAAATAAGAAATGTTCCTGAACCGCAACAAATGTCAGCCAGCTTTAGCTACTGCATTTGGTCAAGTGTTTTGCCTTCAAATAGGGGAGCAAGAGTTTCTTTAACGATGTTCTGAACTATCAACTTCGGTGTTGGAACAACACCGCTTGATGCAGCAACTTCTGGTTCTTCTACAATTGAAATTTGTCTTTCATTTACAATCGCAATCTTGCTTCCTAAATATCTTTCGTAAATCTGGCTAAGTATTGTCGGGTCAACAACTGAAAAGTCATAAGGACTTTGTGGGTAATACAGTTCGTTGAAAATCCCGATTAGAATTTCTGAATTCAGATTGATGTTGAGTGAAAAATTATCCTCAATGAAATCAAAAAGTCCTGAGTTGTATTTCTTGTCTGAGGAAATGAAAAGTTGTTTGAGTTCATCATAGCTCTTGATGTTTTTGAGTGTCTCAAACTTTTCTATTTCTCTGTCTTCGCAAATTCTTAGAAATACAATTCTGTTCAGCAATCGCTGAATCAGAAAGTTTATGTCTTCGTTGTTGAAGCCGCCATTGTTTGCAATAACATCATTTGCCAAACTCTGCCGCCAACTTTCAATTTGCTTTAAGAAATAGTTATCAAAGGTTGTTGTCTCTTTCTGTGCAACAGAAAAATATTCGTCAACAAAACCAGATGAGATTGATTGAAAATAAAGTAGCTGATATAGTTCTTCAAACTTTGAAAGATATTCTGAGAAATGAAATGACTTATACCTTGCAATACTAGCAGCATCTTCTGCATTTGGTTTGTGTCGGCAATCGTAAACTGATAATGTTTCAAAGTTTGTGAGAATGGAAATGCCAAGGTTGGCATTCCAGCCGTATCTTCTTGTTTGAAATGATGGTTTGTTTGTTATGTCAAGGTCAATGGAAACTTTCTTGGCTTCAACGAAAAACTTTCTTGTGCCTTGAATTCGTAAAGTGTAGTCAGGATTTTTTTTAGTAACAGAATCTTCTTCCTCTACCTCAATACTCTCCTCCTGAATTACATCACGAAGAAATTGAGTTTTTAATTTCTCATTGTCCACATCCCAACCAAAAGTTTTGAGAAGCGGATTCAGAAAATCAATTCTTAATTGTGCTTCACTGTATTTAGGTGTTTTGTAAATGACATACTCCTTCTCAAAAGCACTGATAAGAGCTTTCAGTTGTTCAAGACATTCTTCCTTTGTTGCTGTTACTTTATATGCCATTAAGAAATACCGTTTGATTTTCTGTAATATTTTATTTTTCCTTCGGCAACTTTCAGAATGTCTATATCCGCATTTTCATTAATAATCCTATTTGCAATTTGATCGCTAAGATATTCCTTCATCATATCCTTTACGTCAATCTTGAAATACTTTGCTATCCATTTGATTTGTTCAATGGTAGGTTGTCTTTCGCCACGTTCAATTTTCCCAAGTAGAGACATGTCAATTCCGACTTGTTCTGATAAGCCTCTTAGGGAGAGCTTTGCACTCTCTCTCATATGTCTGATTCGCTCTCCTAATGTTGTAATTGTATCCGGACTCATTGATTGAGGACAATTTTTGTCCAAAAATAAACATTAGGCTGACTGAGGACAATTCTGTCCTTAAAAGTTCTCAACAAGCTATAAACTGAAAGCCGTTAATAATGCCCTAATTATGAAAGGAGCATAAAATTTGTCGATTAAAAAGTGATTCAGGTAATTGAGGTGCTACTGTTAGCGATTGAAAACCGAAACTTCAAAAAAGGTAGATTGTTGCTGAGTCAGTTAAACTCAATCTGATAAAAGTCAAAACTTTCGATTTTTTTTATCAAGCACTATAGATCATTTCAAAAACATTCCTATCTCCTTTCCGGTATCCTGACCGGTTCATTTTGAAAAGGCGGAGCGACAATGCCATTCATCTCCATCCCCAAATTGTAGAACACAAAACTCCAGACATCGCCTTGTTCTTCGATGAGCTTAGAGATCGGTTTTCCTGCTCCGTGTCCAGCCTTTTCTTCGATGCGGATAAGGACAGGATTTTCACCAACTTGGGCTTCCTGCAAAGTTGCCGTGTATTTGAATGAATGGGCCGGAACCACACGGTCGTCATGATCGGCGGTGATGACAAGCGTTGCAGGGTAAATTGTGCCTGGTTTCAGGTTGTGTAATGGAGAATATTTGATCAGGTATTTGAATTCTTCTTCCTTGTCGCTGCTGCCATACTCTACTGCCCAACCCCAGCCCACGGTGAACTTGTGATAACGAAGCATATCCAATACACCAACTCCCGGCAAAGCCACTTTGAAAAGATCGGGTCTTTGGGTCATACATGCCCCGACAAGCAAACCACCATTGGAACGCCCACTGATAGCCAGTTTGGCCGGACTGGTATAACCTTCTTTGATCAGGTACTCTGCTGCAGCAATAAAATCGTCGAACACGGTTTGTTTTTTCTCCAGCATCCCGGCTTTGTGCCAATCTTCGCCAAACTCGCCTCCGCCTCTCAAATTAGCAATGGCATAAATGCCACCGTTCTCCAGAAATACCAGGTTAGCCGGGTTGAAGCCCGGAGTCAGGCTGATATTGAAACCGCCATATCCATAGAGCAACGTCGGGTTTTGGCCGTTCATTTGGATGCCTTTTTTGTAGATGAGAAACATGGGAATTTCTGTTCCGTCAGGACTAAAGTAACGAACCTGCCTGGTCTCAAATTCCTCGAGATTCACCGGATAATCTGTTTGGCGGAACAAGGTGCTTTTCATGGTTGCCAAATCGTAGCGATAGATGACAGGTGGTGTTGTAAATCCACTATAAGTATAAAAAACCTCTTTGTCGTCCTTGTTGCCACCGAAACCACCAACAGACCCGATTCCGGGAAGGGGTATTTCAGTTTCCAGTTTGCCGAGAATATTGTACTGATAGACTTTGCTGCTGACATTTTTGAGGTAGGTAGCAAATATTTTCCCTCCGGTATAAGAAACGCCGCTCAATAGTTCGGGTTTATTTGGTATCACGGTTCTCCAGCTATTAGGATCGGTATTTTTTGTACTAATTATCACCAATCTGTAATTGGGGGCATCCTTATCCGTTCTTACCAAAATGCTGTCACCAATGTTCTCAACTATTCCATAGTTTGTGGTGAATCCTTCGAGTAACATCTGGAATTTTTCAGGAGCCTTGGTTTGGTCTGCAAACAGATACTGGCTTCCGCGGGTCCCTTCGGAAGAACCAATGAAAAGGAATCTTTCATCTTCGGTAACTTCTGCCCAAACATAACGCTTGGGGTGATCCATATCCTCAAAAACCAGGCGATCGGCATTTTGAGAAGTGCCCAATTTGTGGTAGTAAATCTTTTGTTGCTGAGAGGCGGCTGAAAACTCCAAACCCGCCTCCGGCATAGGGTAGCGGCTGTAATAGAATCCATCCTTGTACCAGGCTGCTCCGCCGAATTTCACCCAGGTGATGACATCAGTTTGCAACTTCCCTGTTGCCACTTCGAGTATAAACATTTCCTGCCAGTCGCTGCCCGAGCGGGCAATGGAATAAGCACAATACTTGTTGTCATTTGAGAATGACATGCCAGTAAGTGAAACTGTTCCATCGGTCGAGAAAGCGTTTGGGTCTATAAAGACTTCGGGTTTGCCGTTGAGCCCTTTCATCTTGTAAATGACACTTTGGTTTTGCAGACCGTTGTTGTGACCATAGAAATAAAATTCTCCTTTTTTGAATGGTGCGGAATATTTCGGATAATTCCATGTTTCCGTCAGGCGATTTTTGATCTGAGCCCGGTATGGAATCTTGTCGAGATAAGAAAAGGTGACCGCATTTTGTTCTTTCACCCACTGCTTGACATTTGAAGCGGTGTCGTTTTCGAGCCAGCGATAGGGGTCGGCAATTTCAGTTCCGAAATAATTGTCTTTTACATCGCCCTTTTTCGTGTGGGGATAAATCATCTGGCCAAAGGCAGATCCAGATAAAGTGGAAACGATAATTGAAAGGGCAATGATTCTTAGTGGTTTCATAGAAAGTTTTGATTTGAAACAAAACTATGAAAGGGAATAATTGCTCTTACTTTTTCTCGTTGCGATTCACAGAAAAACGGACGGAAAACACATGGGTATATAAAGCAGTTGATTGCTTTCCGACAGTAGTGAGGGCATAGTCGAGCATGATTGCACCCAGTTTCAAACCCACACCGGCGTTGGGTTCCATGATCCGATCTTTGCCGGTTTCAAGCGTTACCACCTGAATATTCCCAATTCCACCGCGAAGAAAAATCTGTTTTTTATAGGCAAGCTCGATACCCGCATGCGGGGCCAGACTGAAAGGGTCGCTTTTGAGAAGTACATTCCTTTTCCCATCTGTTGTCAGATCGGCATCAAATTCCGTTGTCATTTCAAATTTCGGAGTGAAATGAAAAGTCTTTGCCAGTCCCATTTGAAAAGAAGGCAATGTTATCTCCAAACTGTTTTCTGGTATTTCGTTTTCGTTTTGAGTCAGAATTTCTTTTTCCTGATTGGTAAAATTCATCCTCCAAGCATTAAAAGTAGAAGTGATGTCTTTGGCAACAATGGCAAACTGCCAGTTATTTGAACTTTTATATTGCATGGAAAAGTCTATCCCGAATCCCCATGCTTTGGCAAATTGCCCCGCTTTTCTATAGACTATTTTAGCATTCCCACCTACAACCAATCCATCTTTTGAAGACTTTTGAGCATAGCTGAATAGGAATCCATAGTCAACAGCCGAGAAAGCTGTTATCCGATCGTAATTAATTTGCCCGTTCTTCACCAGATCAAAGGTGTTAGGTATATTGTCTATTCCAAACCGCACCATCGAAATCCCCATGGCTCCTTTCTTTTTCAACCGGAATGCTGCTCCTGCATAATCGTAATTAGCTATGCCGCTGAAATAGGCCGAATGCATATAACCCAATTGCAGGTTATCTTCCATGTTGGCCAGACAAGCCGGATTCCAGTAACCCGCTGTTACATCGTCAACAGTCGCCACAACAGAACGGCTCATCGCCAATGACCTGGCTCCAACTCCAATGGTTAAAAATTCGTTGCTGTATTTTGGCGTGCTTTGGGCAAAAGCACCCGCTAAAAAAAGAATACATCCAAGTGCAGTGAGTATTTTTTTTATCATAAAAGCATCTCCAGTCGTTTGACGAATGGAACAAAGGTATGGTGCAACTCATGAATCAAGCTAAGAATAACCTTTTTATGACCGGGTTCTGATATGTTGATATGTACCTTTTCGGCTATTTTGGTCAGAGCAAATGCCACACTTTCTGCCTGATCATAGTTGTTCAGGTATCTTACTTTTTTGAATTTTTCGAAACCTGTTTGAAAAGAACTTTGATCAATCATGCCAGCTTCAGACAAGAATTCACTTAAAGCCAAAGGATGAATTTTATCAAGGTCGGCATAGAGTTCATGAGCTATCAAGGGATGAGCCATGAGTATGGTTCGGTCAATAAGCAACTCAGTGAGTATATGGGCAAGGAACCAATCACGGTGAAACCTCGATCCGCTATTTCTGAGCATTTGCGTGATTTGTTTGTTAAACGATACAAAATCTGCACAATGGTGAAAAATTTTATCCGTAGTCAAATGCTTTTGGAAGCCATCGGCAAGCCATTGTACATTCTGGTTTTCAGTTTTAAACCCGTATGGCAGGTGATGAATAACAGTTGAGGAATTTCGAATCAAATCGGGCAACAGCAAGCCGAGATTGAAATAAGGGTTATTTCCCTTGTGATCGAAATAGTAATGTGCCAGAAAATTCATTACCAAAAATAGGCTATTGCGGTTGGAGAAAAAAGAATGAAATATATTTGCCAGTGGTAGGTCTTTTGACCTGCATGCAAAATATGAGAAAGTTACTATTTATTACCGTCGCCCTTTGGGGTACCCTATTTGCGAACGCACAAACTACCCCACCCGACCTGCCTTTGGACAAAGAAACAGGTTTGGCCAAATGGGAAGGAGTGGTTGAAGAAACCGGTGTAGCAAAAGACGAACTGTACGACCGGGCTGTTGCCTGGATCAATGTCTTTTTCAAGAACCCGGTTGGGGTGATGAAAAAGCAGGACAAGGCTGGTGGTGAGATTGAAGGAAAGGCCCGATTTGCTTTAAAAGAAAAAGACAAAAAAGGAAATGTGGTAGCCGGTGGCGGCATCGTTGAGTTTACCTTCACTCTTAAATTCAAGGAAGGAAAATACCGTTTTGAAATTATGCGTGTGCATTGGATACAGGCATCTTATTATGATGTGAGCAGATGGTCGGACAAAACACAGACACACTATAATGAAGCTCAGTACAATTTTTATCTGGAGCAAACGATTGAATACATGGAGAATTTAATAGAAGACCTGGGGGATGGGATGAAGAAAAGTACAGCACAAAAGAACAGCGATTGGTAGGAATCCGCTCTGGCTTTAATCGAATCAATTGAAATTTATCTAAGCTCTCCAAAAATACTTGCAGGTTTTGCAACGGATAATCAAATTCCTGAACCATTTAGTAGGAATTCCTATTTTAAACAGACTCTTTTCAACAGCATTCAACAGTGAATTTCCGGTAAAGGGCTTTACTTCAAATTTGTGATGATGACAGTTTGGACATGTAAGTTGACTCATAAGTTATAACTTGACGTAATAATTGGTAAAAATGTTTTTCTTTAACAACCATTTTATCAACTGTTTACAATCTTTTTACAATTCTATGGCTCTCGGGCAACGCTTACCTACTATTAATCAGCTTTAAATTTGTTATTTTTGCATTGATTAGTCAGCCGGCAAATGAGATTTTTATTAATTATTTTCTTATTTTTGTTTTCTTCGCAGATCAAAGCCAGTCCTGTTGGCATTTTTACTGCCTCCCCCGCTCAGGGTTGCTCTCCATTAGTTGTTTCCTTTACCAATCAATCAACCGGATCTGTGAGTTATGACTGGGATTTTGGAAACAGCAATAAATCAACTCTTGCAAATCCGTCGGCTATTTATTACATCCCGGGATATTATACAGTAAAGCTAACAGCCTATGACGGTTTAGGCGGTAAGCATGAGTTGATAAAGTCAATAAGGGTTTTTAAAGACCCTCTGGCTTCTCTGACCGTATCAAAAAAAGAAATTTGTTCAGGTGAAGAACTGATTTTTAGCAGCACTTCGGGAATGGGAGATACGGGTCTGGCAATACTGTCGTGGGATTTTGGAGATGGAACCTTGCGAACCGGTGAAATTATCAGACATACCTATACACAAAGCGGACAATTTAACGTTGCCTTGCACATTTTGGATTTGAATGGCTGCTCTTCTGACACTGTCATGACCAGATTGATAAATGTTAAGGAACGTCCCGAAGCAGATTTTGAAGTGGATTATAATTCTTTCTGCAGTGCACCGGCAACTGTAAATTTCACAAACAAATCTACCGGAGCAAAACCAAATAAGTATGCCTGGGAATTTGGCGATGGTGCAAACTCAACTGCCGACAATCCGTCCAATGTTTACAAAAGTTTTGGCATTTTCAATCCGCGATTAATTGTCACCGGATCGACCGGATGCAAAGACACAGGATTTTTGAAAAATCCCGTTTCTATTGTTAAACTAAAGTCAGACTTTTCTATCCCGACTGATTTGTGTGGTCCTGACGATTTTACTTTCATTGACAAAACAGTTCCTTCATTACCTTCTATGAGCTATCAATGGTTACTGGACGGGAAGACTGTCGGCACATCTTTTTCATTAACCCTTCAGTTGGATCCCGGGTCATATAGTCTTAAATTCAACATATATGACAAGAAATGTTACGACGAAATTGAGCGATCTTTTACCATAAATGCGAAGCCTGCCGGAATTCTTTCCTTGAGTCCTAAATACTTGTGTCAGATACCACAGAACATTGATTTAACTTTTAGTCCGGCTAATTATAATACGTATGACTGGCAGATTAATGGAAAATCCGTTGGCAGCGGTCCAGCCATAAATTATACAGAACAGAAAGTTGCCAATAGTCTAGTAAGTGTTGTTGTAAACAATAAAGGATGTGAGGCAGAATTTTCGGATACACTTATTTACAGTGTGCCGAAAGTCAGTATTAAACCAGGCGATACATCTGGGTGTTTAGGTATGATCGTTCCTTTCAGAACAACTGTGTATTCCAAATTTCCTATTGTTTCTTATGACTGGCTTTTTGGCGACGGTGGCAGTTCCAACCTGATAAACCCAAGTTATCAGTTCAATGACACCGGCATTTTTCTGCCAAGGCTAATGGTTAAGAATGACAAAGGTTGTATCAACTCTACACGCGATACTATAATGGTTGGTGTCAAAATACCGCCAGAATTCAGCTACGATACTACTGCTATTTGCAATGGAGAATATAAGTATTTTCAGAATCTGACCAATGAAAGTCCGGTAAAACCTCAAAGGTACGAATGGATATTGGGCGACAGTACAGACGAAGGTAAGAATCCGAACCATCGTTTTCATCAGACACCGGGTAAGAAGGCCATGAAACTCATCACCCATTATTTTGGATGCACCGATACCTTTGTGTATCCCGATTCATTGAACATCAAAGCTCCTTTTTCTTGGCCCATCGTTAAGTTTGACAATTGTGGCCCAACCGAAGTTGAGTTTTTTAACAACAGTCAAGGTGCAACTTCTTTCCTCTGGATGTTTTCTCCTGTTGACGGAAGAACCGAAGACAAAATAAAAATGACTTTGTACCCCGGTAATTATAAAGTGGGCATTGCTTCTTACAATTCCTCAACGGGCTGCCGAGATACCAACTATAACGATTTCTCAATCTTTTCTAAACCCCTTGTTTCTTATTCTTCTTCAGCTAATTTAGATTGTCCTCCGGTGACATTAAATGTCAACCTTAATGTAAATAATGCTGACAACAACCTTTTAGTAGAAGCTGGCGATCAGTCTGATTTCAAGGAATTTATCTGGCGATTAGGTTATGACACCTCTTGGTATAAATACTATTATACTTTTTCAAATTTGCCTTCAGTTTTCGATTTGAAAATTACGGCGACAAATCATTATGGCTGTTCAACTTCTGTGTTGGAAAAATTTAATGGTTCGGGTCCAAAAGCTGATGGCAATGTGAAATCAGAAGGAACTTGCTTTCCATTTAAATTAACACTTACGGACAATACCTATGGATCAGACGGATTTGAACATTATTGGCTCGTAGGTGCCAATGGCCCGATACCGATTACAAGTAAGGTGATGTACCTGAACCTTGAAGAAAAGTATCAGGGAAAGAATGATGTTCCGGTGCGATTAAAAGTGGGTAATGATTCTTGCTGGGATATTGTGACTTTCATTGTTCGGGTAAATGGGTTTGATGCGACCATTGGTGTTGTTTCATCTATAATTTGCAACCAGATTGCCTTTGGTGTGAAAGCAGCCATGATGCCGGACACATTTACAAATCTGGTTTATCAATGGGGCGTTAACAGCAACTGGGGCCAAGAACAATTTACCGACAGTCGTACCTACGTATTACCTTTAGATATGAAAGTTGATACGCTCAGGGTTAGAATTAAACATCCCGATGGTTGTATTACGGCTCAAAGCGAGCTATTGTACAAACCCAAAGCGACGGTAGAAGCCTTATTTACTGCCGACACTACGGGTTCTCCGTGCCCACCGCTGTTTGTTAATTTCAAGGATAAATCATCTGCTGCCAGCGGCCCAATCTCCTCCTGGCTTTGGGATTTAGGTGATGGTTCAACATCTGTGAAACAGAACCCGGATAAAATGTATCTGGTTCCCGGCAGCTATTCCGTGAGTCTTACGGTTACAGACAGAAAAGGTTGTAAAAACACCTCTTTGATCCCGGACTTTGTGATTATAGAAGGGCCAAAGGCTGCTAAACTGGTTTCACCACTCAGCGGGTGTATCCCACTTCAAGTAAATTATACGGCATCTTCGCCGGAGTTGGTTGCCTTTAAATGGGACTTGGGCGATGGAATTGTCACTTTTGAGAACGATCTTGTTCATGAATACAATCAAGCGGGAACTTATATTCCCTTGCTTACTGTGTCTGATTCATTTGGATGCAGTTACACCATGCCGAGGACCGATACTATCAGAACTTATTCCAATTCATCTCCAACTTTCTTAGTTTCCGGAGTGTGTGTATCAGATACCATCGCTTTTTCACAAAAGACAAATGCACAAAGCGGTAGAATAAGTGCTTATTACTGGGATTTTGGTGATGGCGAAAAAGACACCGGTTCTAATATATTACACGTTTACAAACAGGGTGGAACCTATAAAATATCATTAAAAGTGACCTCTGAAAATGGTTGTATGGATTCTGTTTCAAATCCATTGAAATTTTATGGAGGCATACCCTTTTTCACCTATGAGTCAAAAGGAATTTGCTACAAAGATTCCATCCTGATTTCAAATCTGAGCAAAGCCGATACAAATATCCTGGGCTACACTTGGAAATTTGGTGATACATATATCACTCAAAACAAACCGTCTTTCCATTTCAAACCGGGGAAACCGGGTGTGTACCCCGTAACGCTAATCATGAATACCCAAGGAGGATGCAGTTTTGTATTAACAGATAGTATGGGGATTGCCGCAGCAGATACTTTTCCGTTGGCCCAGGCAATCATCAAAAGAATTTCAGTGCTGGACGATATTTCTGCAGAACTGAAAATAGTATCTAACCCGGAACCTTTCCTGGCCGGACACTCTGTTTGGTTGCAAAATGCAGCAGGTGGTTTTAATCGCCAGGCAAACTTTGGCAAGAACGACAGTCTTTTTGAAATCAAAAACCTAAATACCCTGGAAAAGAGTTATTGCATGCTGGTGGTGCGGGAAAATTTTTGCAAAACTCAGACACCGCCCGATACCACATTTAAGCATTGCACAGTCGAGTTAAAAGCAGTTGGAGACACCATGCGAAATCTGCTCAACTGGTCTCCATATATTGGATGGAACTTGGTAGATCGTTATGAGGTTTTTGCCCGATTGGAAGATCGTCCCGATTTCGAGTATTTGGGTCAGGTTCTGGCTCCGCAAACAAATTATTTTGACACTGCATTTGCCTGCTTTGCCCGCAAACGCTATCAAATAAAAGCCATAGAATACCTCGGTTTCGGTGAGAGTTCTTGGAGTGATACGGCATCTGCCTCACCTTTGTTGGGCTACAAGATGGTAGCACCTGAAGTTTGGAGGGCATCCGTCGAGAATGATGATCGTGTTCTGTTGGAATGGGTGACCCCATACCCAAACGTGATGCCCTTGGAAATCATCGAGGTTTATCGTTCAGAGGACAACGGTTTGCTACGATTGTGGGGAACCGTTGATGCAACTGTATTTCAGCAAAACGACATGAAGGTGAAAGTGGATAAGTCTTCCTACCTCTATAAAGTGCGGGCCATGGACACCTGCAAGGTCTGGACACCGTTTTCTAACCATGGAAAAACCATAGTACTGAAAGTAGGTTACAACCACGAAACCTTTCAACCGGAACTGGCATGGAGCAGTTATGGTTTTTGGAATGAAGGCGTGGATTATTACCTCGTTGAACGGCAGCAACCCGACGGGCGTTTTATGACCATTGCCCGAACGATGACGAGGTACGACACCACCTATAACGATGAAGTGGCCATAGAGCAATGCGATCCTTTTTATTGTTACCGGGTGACGGCGGTACGCGGACAGCCTGCCAGCTACCCGGATAGCACACATGATGTAATCAGCCATTCCAATGTGAATTGTGCGGGCGTGCAATCAACCGTTTTTGCCCCGAATGCCTTTACCTTGAACCGCGACGGACTGAATGAAACCTTCAAACCACGGGGCATGTTCCTGAAAAAATACGAACTCAACATTTATAACCGCTGGGGCGAAAGACTCTTCACCACCACTGAATGTCTGAAAGGTTGGGATGGGAGATACTTAGATAAACAATGCCAATCAGGAACCTATCTTTACATCATCAACGCAGTGGGTGCTGATGATGTGGTGCATACTTTGAAGGGTACGGTACATTTGCTTGATTGATGAATGAAAAAGTCTTTCACCTTTATTTCACCCCGCCGGGGCTGTTTAAAAAGTCAATTGGTTTCAGCCATTTAATTTCATTGTTTTGTGCCACTTTGGTTTTTTAGATTTAAGCTATTCTGCGGTTCCCTGTTGTAAGTCATAGCTTCAAGTGAGGCAATTATTCATAGTTTGGGTTTTTCTCCAAAAAAGACAGGTTTTAAGCGGTTTTCTTCAAAAAGTATTGATCTTTTTGATGTTATGGGCAAGGTTTATCAGGCCGATTTCCACGACCACTTTGTCCTTACCTCTGAGGACAAGCCTTCGGTAACCTTGGTTGTGCTTTTTGCCTAAAGGTTGGTGTTTTTCACCAACCTTAACCTTCGTTTACAATGCATCCGGCCAACGCATCATGAAAAGATTCATAGAAGGCTCGATTGATCGCACAACATGGTATATTCGCGATGCCTTTGGCAATATTATAAGCATTATTACAGAAGCGAGCGAAGCCTTAACATGGGAAAGTGCCCCTATATATGGCAGTAGCCGGGTCGGGAGTTATGAGCCTGGCTTATTGCTTGGACAAACCGGAGGAGGAAGTGGCCCCGGCATTCTTACATCTTGCTATCGATGTAAAGTGGTTTACGAACTTAGCAACCACTTAGGGAATGTTCTTGCAACTATAACGGATAGAAAGATATGGATAACAGCCAATGACCCCGAAACCTGGCAGTACTATGTACGCGATGCACAGGGCAATGTACTGGCCGTGTATAAGTGGGACGAAGACCTTTGCCCAAGGTTGGTGTTTTTCACCAACCTTTCAAAGGTATCAGAGATGTTCCGCATTATGCGTTATAAAACCCCATTCATCAATATCTGGCAGATAATATTTTGCCGAAGAATACTGGTAATTTTCAGGAATGTCGGACAATGTACTTACAAAGGCATTCCATTCCAAAATCGTTGCTGTGAAAAATTTGATATGGTTTTCATCCATAACTGCAAATGTAGTATTCGGTATCTACGCAAGGAAAAGGTTGGTGAAAAACACCAACCTTGGGCAAAGAACACTTATGGTTGCAAACTCGCACGAGCGTTTGGGAATCTTAAACATTTTTAGTTGACCCGTTTAAACCAATACGCATAAAATGCATAAAAAATACCGGGGAAAATGATTAATCTCAGTAATATAGGAATATTGGTTCGATTTATCTTAATCATCCAAATGTAGAAGATCATAATTGGAATTGACAAAAGTTGAATAACCACTTTCGCAGTTATAGTCTCCAAAGACATTGGATGTAACATATGTAGCAACAAATCTTTAGGTCCAAGAAAAAACAAAAAGATCGGCACTAATAATGACAATCCAAAACCAAGAGTGGCGACTTTTGCCATAAGAGTAAAGGTTTTTGAATGAGGAAAAATAACATCAGGTTGCATTAATTCTTTTGTACTAATTCAAAATGAAGCCCTTGGCTGGTGCGAGTTTGCAACTCGTACCTCAATTTATATCTGGTATACTTCGGCAATTGCATTTCAAAACAACAACCATCATCATAACAAAAATAAAGCCTCGGGCCGAGAAAGCAAAATGCAAAAAAGAAAGTCGGAGAGAAATTTGATACAATGCGGTATCTAATCAGAAAGTGCCCAGGATCGGAGTCGAACCGATACGAGTGTAACCTCATTGGTGTTTGAGACCAACGCGTCTACCAATTCCGCCACCTGGGCATGTAAAAAAAAGA
>JAGVMN010000035.1 GCA_020053795.1 Bacteroidia bacterium
ATTTGGATGATAGATATTTGCCACAATCGAATATACATTCCAACAATCTATTTTTTCACGCTCAGGGGTACTGTCCGTTATTATTCTAATGGCAAACAAATCGTAAACTTCCTCAAATGTGACATTTTGCGACTTCATTTTATTGAGAATAGAAAAGATTGATTTGGGTCTGCCTTTGATTTCATAATTGATCCCCAAAGCGTCAAGTTCTTTTTTCATTGGTTGCACAAAACGCCTGATATACCTGCTGCGTTGCTCTTTTGTTGAGGCCAGTTTCTGCTTTATTTTAGCATACTCCACCGGTTCATTATATTTCAAAGCGAGATCCTCCAGTTCCATCTTAATTGCATACAACCCCAGCCTGTGTGCCAGAGGAGCGTATAGATACAGGGTTTCGGATGCAATTTTCAGTTGCCCTTTTGACGACATGTGATCCAGTGTCCTCATATTATGAAGGCGGTCACACAGTTTTATCAGGATAACCCTTACATCTTCACTCAAAGTCAGAAGCATTTTGCGAAAATTCTCTGCCTGCGGTGATGAATTGCTTTGATCGAAAACGCCCGAAATCTTGGTAAGGCCGTCAATAATTTTTGCCACTTTGTCACCAAATTGCTTTTGGATGCGGTCAAGCTCTATCTGGCTGTCTTCCACCACATCGTGCAACAAGGCACAAACAATAGAGGTAGTTCCCAAACCCATTTCTTCGGCAGCAATTCTGGCTACTGCAAGCGGGTGATAAATATAAGGTTCACCTGATTTTCGCCTCATATCACGGTGGGCCTCCATAGCCAATTCAAAGGCCTCGCGGATCATTCGTATGTCACCCTTTTCTCTTGACCATTTAGAAACTCTAAGTAACTGGGAGTACCTTCTGACAATCTCTTTTCTTTCGGCTTCTAAGTCAATTTCAAGGGTCTTCATAGAATGTTTCAAAATTACTAAAGATTTAGAGTCAGTTTGCCCGTTTTATATTAAATTGCAGCTTTATTAGCAGCAGTGTCGCGGTTGGTTTTTATTTTGTTATTCAGGATAATTCTCATCCTGATAATTTTCCTCTTATCTGAGTCAGGGTTATTGTTTGCTCAGGGGAATCAGTTAAAAATCACGCAAACCAATCCTAAAGGAATTTCCGTTTGTGGAAAGAGTGACACCTTGTCCATCGAGGTAAGGAATATTACCATCAATACGGTTAGTAATATTGATCTTGAACTGAGTATGCCATCAGGTATCCAATATGTTGTCGGAAGTAATGCAACTTCCGGAATCACGGAAAAGAATATCAGCAATCTCTCCAAGCCTGTTTTTGGTTTGCCCAACCTGGGAATTACCCAAAGTGTGACCTTAAAAATCTTAATTCGTGCCAATTGCACTGTTCTGAATATTATAAATAACGCAGGCATACTGAGCAATGCAGCAACCGCAAAATATACAGGGGGCAGCGATCAGAACATTGGGAATCCATATACTGTTGCTGTGCCTTCTCTCGTGATAAATAACATTTCTAATAGAAGTTTTACGGGCGTAATAGGTCAGAAATTCACCAGAGATATTGAAATCAAAAACTTTGGCAATGGTGCCATCAAAGAATTCAGGGTCTGGCAAATTAATGCCTCCGGAATCACGGTTGTTTCTGCTTTGGGGGGAAAGATTGTTTCGAAGGCCGATACCATTTTTCACTATTTTGATTCAACAGCATTTAAGAAAATTGGAAACAACGACAATTGGTTTGACCTGAATGAGTCTGTCTTAATCAGTGATTCTTTGGCCATAGGAGCATGTTCCAACCTAGGAACCGATTTTCGTGTTGAATGGGGCTGTGATGCTGCTATTTGTCAATTCAAAACCGACAAGGCGAATATCATCATCAAGTCGGTCGCTCCTGTCCTTACTATTACCCCGCAAACCAGTTCTCATAATTGTTTTGGTTCAGATTCCGCTTTTGACATGAGCATCATGGTGATCAACAGGGGAACTGACCGGGCGAGAAATGTTACCATTGACATCTTTCAGTCTTATGGTACCGGATTCTACAATGTGATGAATTCCAGAATAGATGAAAAGAGTATTGTCATGAGACTTGGATCAAAAGGGAAGGACAGTTCTTATACTCCTGCAAATCTTAGCTACAACAGAACCGACGTTCAGTTTGCCTGTCTCGGTTCAAACCCGGTCGGGGCATTTGGAATCAAAGTGGACAACATAGGAGTTGACGATACACTATACTACAAATGGAAGGTTTATTCGTGTATTCCTTCGGGATGCAATTTGGCGATGTATATTGGAGGATGGAAATATGCGGCTTCTTTTTATGACCAATGCCAGAATTTTAACAGCATAGTGGAGACCTGGGGCTGGGTAGGTTACTTTAATTATTTTGCCATGTCGGCTTTCAATCCTTCAGATATTGCCAATGGGGAGACAAAGAGTCTTTTTTATACTGCGACATATTCTTCCTTTCTTGGTTATACGTCAAATTCCGAATTTGTGCATGACCTCATTTTAACCAATGGCATCAAACACAGCCTTGCAAAAGCCGATTTTGAATATCTGGCCTACAATGGCCTCAAATGGACACCCAAATCCGTTACCCAAATTGGGGATACCGTCAGGGCTGTTTTCGCTCCTCCCAACATTTCCTTGAACCAGGCAGAGTTGAGAATAAAGATTACCGGAGATTGCAATAGTTTGAGTCAAAGCAAGAGTATTGCTTACGGTTTGAACATCCGGTATAATCCAAACCCCGGGTGCAAAACGCAAAACACTGTCAATATTTATTGCGTTACAGGTTCTTTGAGAGTGCATTGCGGCAGCACCTGCAATGGAGGTATGCGGTTCACAAAGTTTGACGTTGCCAGAATCAGTTACGGATTGCCGGATAATACGGACAACGGGCTTCCTGACACAACCGGTTCGCTCGATTTCAACAAGATAAAGACTTACAGGGCCATGTTTGGGGATACCATCCAAACCACTTTCTCAGGTGTGGTGACCCGCATGGGTACCCCATTCTTTTGGGATTATGCCTATGCACAAAGCAAGGTACTTTATGGCAATTATCTCACGCCGGTCAAAGGAATCATTGAAACCTTCAGAGGTAAAAATAAATTTTCGTGCGATTCGGTAAAAATCACCAGTTCATATTCCGGCAATTTCGGAACTTTTGACTTTGACTTCAGCAAAATAACCATTGCATCAAAAAAATGCGGAACCGGTTATGCTTTAGCTGCAGGAGACAGTGTGTCGTTAAAAATTTTGTACAAGGTTACCAAAAACACCGGAGGTGCAGTTTTAGAGAGTACTTTCGAAAACCAATTTTATCTAAGTACCGTTTCAAATCCTGCCAATAATCAAAAATACCAATGCGATACCTTTAGCGGAAACTATTCACTGATTGGCTATTATTTTACCAATTGGAGCCCGGGAAGCTATGAACTATATGGTTGTAACGATATATATATAAGCCAGAATTATTATCTCAGCATTGGGCCATGTTGCAGCAACTACGCCGGTGGCAATATGTTTCCTTATGAATACAGGAACTGGGCTAGGCTGTCGAAAATAAGAATGATGCTTCCAAAAGGATATTCTGTTGTCTCATCTATATTGTATGACTATCGCACCGCGGGCACGCTGCAAACGGTCTTGCAAACGGAAGCCAATCTGAAATCAAGCGGAACGAAAGGAGATACCACTTTTTTCGATATCGCACCACTTTACAATGATTCTTCCGGAACGATTTGGCCAAGTGATGACGGTTTCTACGGCCTTTTTTATGCCAAAATAAGTCCGGGATGTGAGGTTCAACCTAATACACAGGAATGGGTGAATTACGATTTTGATTTTGAACAAAAGAGCCCGATGGGAAAAGGCATTGTTACCTATCCTTCTGCATCAGCAGGAGACCTTATCCGATTTAATATGCCCATCGTAAAGTTGAACCCCGTAACGATTAAGGTACTGGCAACAAAAGACACCGTTGAATGGACTGTAAGATTAAACAACAACTCCGGAACATCGGCGGCCGGCAATGCCTGGCTGGCATTTGGCAGGCAATTGGGTATAAAAGTCGTTGATGTAAAAAGTCTGACTACAGGTAAATTTTTGGCCGAACGGGGGGGTATTTATAAAGCCGGAGTTTTAAGCATAAACTCTTATACAGACTACGTTATAAGGGCTGTATATAGCTCATGCAGTTTGGACAGTTTAGAGGTGTTTGCAGGATGGAATTGTTCAGGTTATCCCGATACTATAACCCAATATCCGTGCAATCGAGAAAGAGTTTTAATTTACCTCGACCCGATTCCAACCCTCTTACAAACAACGATAAAAGAAAATTCCGGAAAGAAAGATCTTTGTGCTTCCATTTTTTATGAGGTAACCGTTACCAACGTCGAAGAATCTAAAGCCTATGATCTGAAATTGCAGCTTGATTTGCCCGAGGGCGTAAAAATCCTTGATTCACTGATGATGTATAAACACAAAACAACATCGTCATTTCAGCGTCTGGCTATGCCCAATCTGTTATCAGGCAATTCGCATGAATGGGACTTACAAAGCCTTATTCCTAGTCTAAAAGATGGTTTTAGCGGAACAGGCGATATTACTTCTAATAGTATTACCATAAGATTTTATGTTGAAACAGATTGCAATTTTTCTTCCGGTTCATTTATCAGGGCCTTGCCAAAAGCAAAAATAAAATGTGGATCGCCTGTCAGAGCCAGTGTTGCATTGAGCAATAACATTGAAATTAAGGGGATATTGGAACCATATTACTCGGATGTAAAAGTGGTTGCGGATACCATCAGGCCATGTGACAAAGATGTTCAGATATCAGCCCGAATCATTTTTTTAGGACCCCAGAACACCGGCAGTAATGATCGTTTCAGATTCTATTTACCAGTCGGATTTCAGTTTGACTCCAGCAGTTTTAAAGGAACAAGAAACAGTCCTAATCCTAAACCGGTTATTCTGCCATTTAATGGTAATCAAATTTTAGAGTGGACTTATCCTCAGAATATAGTACCCGGAGATTCCAGTAACTTTTCGTTTAAACTTATTCCGGTATTGAACAAAATTGAATGTGCCAATGTGGTTCCTCTTTTGGCACAGTCTGCGGTTAAACAAGATGCCCTTTGTGTGAAAGACAGCACCTTTTGTTCTATCAACGTGGCGACAGGATCCCGCTATATTGACGTGGTGATGGAAAAAGGGTCGTTATTTGTTTATGGTATTTCTACCTATTCTATTACTTCTGGTGCTAATTCTGAAAATTTAACGCTATCAGGATTTATTAGCAACAAAGGCGGCACCATTTCAAAAACCCCGACAAAATTATTTTTAATAGCGGACCGCAATCAGAACAAGATTTGGGACGCCGGGGATACGGTATTTTATATCTATACCCTTGCTAAGATCAACTCTGGTCAAAATGTCAATTATAACCTTACAAGTTCAATTCCAACTGCTGATATATGTAAACTGGTTTTGGTTGATGATACTTCTAATTGTTCCTGCGTTAGAATTTGGAGCCCTTTCGATGATATTCATTTATTTAACGCCGGCAACGATACCATCATTTGTTCGAATGAAATTATTCAATTAGGGGCAGTTGGCTCCAACGAGTATTCTTACCGATGGTTTCCTGACAATTTGATTCAGAATGACTCCATTGCAAATCCCTTATTCGCATTTAGGAATTTGAATGCAAATGATACCACACTGAGGCTTGTTTTGCAAACAAACAGGCTTTCTTGCGTTTCATTCGATACCATGCTTGTAAGCATCAGACCAGAAATCCGGTTTTCACTTGACGACTCGACAAATGCCTGTGAGAACGACACTTTGATCATAGGGAAACTGGCTACCGGAGGAACAGGAAACTTGAATTATTTATGGAAAAACCATCCCAAACTGATCCCAAACAAGCATCTGGCTAAAGTTTTTTCTGACACATCTACAGAATTTCGGATAAAAATAATCGATGCGGCATCCTGTTTTACGGAAGATTCCATTAATGTAATCGTTTACAAAAAACCGACCGCCGGTTTTACGATAGGTACCATGTGCGAAAAAGACACTTTGAAATTATGGCCTACAACAAACTACAACGGTACCACTCCGGCTTTTGACTTATGGGAGAAAAACGGACAGGTTTTCAACCAATTTGATAATGTTTTGTCTTATCCCGATTCATTCAACGTAAAGCTGAAGACATACAATACAGCGGGATGTGTTGATTCAATCAGTCAACTCATAAAAGCATCTCCAATCCCTGTTCTCAACTTTAGTCATTCGATTTTATGCCAGAACAACCCAGTTAACTTTACAGACTTAAGCAGTATCTCAGAGGGGTTTATTGGCTCATCAGAATGGATATTAGAATCGGACACTTTCATTGGAAACAGCAAGATTCAACATGCTTTTTCCAATGCAGGAATAAATAATGTACTTTTAAAAGGCATTTCTGACAAAGGTTGTATGTCGCTGTTGGACAGTGCTATCAAATTAAATCCGCAACCGATCGCTGACTTCTCAATTGGCAAATTGTGTTTTGGGGATATGGCTTCCATTCAATCTCTTTCATCCGGGAAAGACAGTCTGACCATGCTCAACTGGCGTATCAATTCAAATTTCTTTTCCGGGGCAAGCCTCTCGTACCAAAATACCAAAACAGATTCCCTTCGCATTCTTCATTTCGTTCAAACGAATTATGGTTGCATGGATTCAACTTTTAAGACCTTTGAAATTTACCCAAAGCCTCTGATAGATTTTGTGAGTGACACGATCTGTTCATACGAAATTTTTAAACCAATAAACAATAGTTCAATAAAAACAGGACTTATAAAATACACAACATGGACCTGGGGTGATGGGAACACCGATACCTTATTCAGTGCTCAACATTTATACAATCAGGGTGGTTTGTTCAATGTTAAACTTCATTTGACAAGTGAAAAGAATTGTTTTGACAGTCTGGAAAAAACGATTCTTGTTCATCCAAAGGTCATTCCCGTATTCGGTTATTCAGGAATTTGCCAATCAGACAATTTCATCTTCACAGACCAAAGCATTTACAATGGCTCATCAGCCGCTCAGGTAAACTGGACGTTTGACGGCATCAATTTCACAGGGCAGAGTTTCGGACAAAAACCCTCAGCATTTGGATATTTCATTGTAAACATGCGGATTACGAGTGCTGAAAATTGCCTGTTCGCTCGCGATTCTATTCTGTATGTGGCCCCTATTCCGAAGGTTGACTTTAGTTTCAGCCTGCCTTGCCTTGATAATATTTTGAGGCTGAAAAGTCTGGCCACATCAGATAGCCTTCCTACCCTGAGTCAAACATGGAGCCTCGGAGACGGAACCATTAAGACCGCCTCGGGTTTCGATCATACCTTCAACAATGCCGGCAACTACGATGTCAAACTCTTATCGAGGAATTCATTCGGTTGCTCAGATTCTTTAGAGCGAAATATTAAAGTAAACAAGCCTTTAAAAGCAGATTTCAATGTTTCAGATGTTTGTGTTTTTGACGATATCAGGATTATTCAATTGAGCGACAGTGGTGAGTCAACCATATCGGAATGGTCGTGGAATTTTGGAGATAAAACCAGAAGCAGCATGGAAATACCATTAAAATATTTTATGGATGCAGGAACTTTCAAAATCACTTTGGCGATTGCCAATAACGCTAATTGTACATACGACACTTTTCGCAATGTGACTATATATCCTTTGCCGGTTCCTGGATTTGAAATATCAGGAGTACCTCTGGATATTTTCAATTCTGTTGTTACCATAAAAGATCAAAGTTCGGGTGCTGATATCTGGCTTTACAGTCTCTCAGACGGTGGAAGTTACGCGTCTCCAGATTTCACCCACAACTTCATTGACAGCGGCACTTTTAATATTCGGCAAACGATCCGGAACTCTTTTGGCTGCACCGACAGTATGGAACAACAAGTGTATGTACAGTACAAATACCTGCCATGGTTTCCAAATAGTTTTTCTCCGAACAATGATGGCTTGAACGACCTGTTCAAACCTGCAGGGATGGGAATTGAATATGGAAAGTTCAGCGTTTACAATCGTTGGGGCGAGAAAATTTTTGAATCCACTCCGGCTATACCATATTGGGACGGAACTTACCTCGGTATCCATGTAAAGCCCGGTGTCTATTTCTACGTTTTGGAGGTAACAACATACGAACAAAGGTTACATTATTATAACGGAACGATTTTAGTAGCTTATTGATTGGCTGTAATTTAAGGAAAAAAGGCTGTCAACATTTAAGCTGTAGAATTTTTGATACCTATAAAACCCTATCAGAATTACGAAATAATAAAATCCTCTGACTTGGTTGATTTCGTTTATATAGGAATATATGTTGCCGAACGATGGTTTCATATTTTTGCTTCAGTGTTGGTGTTCATGGTGTTCTTCTTTGTTCTCCGAACTTTTCAAAGAATTTACATAGGCATAAACAGCAAATATTTCTTCTTCATTCAAAGTGTTTTCCCAAGCTATCATTGCAGTTCCTTTTATTCCTTTTTTTATAATGTATATTCTCCCTTGCTCCGAATAAAATGATGAATGTTCAGGGTCAGTAAAATCTGCCGGCTTAGGTTGTAATGCTGCTGCTCCCTGACCATCGCCTTTACCGCTGCTGCCATGACAAATAACACAGTATTGGGTGTATATTATTTTGCCTTGATCAAGATGCTTCACCGTTGCAATCGGGACAGATTGATTGTATTTCTCACCCAATTCTGCTTTTAACCATTCACGGGTTTCATTCATTTGCTGCGAATGACCGCCATGATCATGGCTGTGGTTTTCTACCACTGAATCGTGTGAATGTTCGCGTTGGGCGTGTTCTTTATTTTGTTCTGTGTTTCCGCAGGAGGAAAGCATGAACATAGCATACATCACTGATGTAATAAAGGCTAATCTGATTTTCATTTTTTGATTTTTTCAACTTTGATTTTTAATTTAATTCCTTTTTATTTTGATTCTCTAAATATTTTTTCAATGCTTTTTCTCCGAATAAATAAAATACGACCGGGGTAACAATCATATCGAGCAGTGTAGAACTCAACAATCCTCCAAGTATAACCGTTGCCACCGGATAGAGTATTTCTTTTCCCGGTGCATCTTTTGAAAGCGTGAGCGGAATAAGTGCGAGGGCTGCCACCAATGCAGTCATCAGCACGGGCACTAACCGTTCAAGCGAACCTCTGATTATCATTTTCTTGTCAAACTGTTCGCCTTCATGCTGCACCAAATGAATGTAATGTGAAATCATCATGATACCATTTCGTGATGCAATTCCCGTAAGAGTGATGAAACCGACCAATGAAGCGATTGAAAATGTTCCGCCAGTGAGAAGGACAGCAATGATGCTCCCGATGAGTGCCAGCGGAATATTCAACATGATTTGTAAGGTGATAATATTTGATTTGAAGTGAGAATAAAGCACCAAAAAAATTCCAAGCAGGGAAAAAATACTGAGTATTAAAATGAGTTGAGATGCAGATTTTTGGCTTTCAAACTGGCCTCCGTAAGTGAGAAAATATCCTTGGGGAAGATGCACATCGGCATTAATTTTTTCCTGAATTTCTTTTACGGTGCTTCCTAAATCTCGCCCTGCTACATTATGGAATATAATGATTCTCCTTTGGGTGTTTTCGTGGTTTACGGTGTTGGGCCCGTTTTCCATAAAAATGTGAGCGATATTTTTGAGCGGTATTAAGTTTCCATCAGGTGTTTCTATCAGGGCTTGCTGAATATTTTCAATAGTTCTTTCGCTTTCGGGCAGCCGGAGAACAATATCAAACCGCTTTGCCCCATCTATTACCTCTGAAATGGTTTGTCCCTGAAAAAGGGTTTCCAAATCCCTAACTACTTCGCCCCGCTGCATTCCATAATATTTTAATTTTTTATCATCGGGGCGAATAATAATCTGGGGAATTTGAACCTGCTGTTCAATCTGCAAATCCACTACTCCCTCAACGGAGGAAATGGTATTTTTTATTTCTTCGGCATATTTTCTTAATTCCATTAAATCTGTTCCAAACAATTTTATGGCTACCTGTGCCCGAACGCCTGAAAGCAAATGATCTAACCGATGCGAGATGGGCTGCCCGATGTTTAATGAAACGCCCGGAATGATGGATAATTTTTCGCGGATATCTGCAATAACTACATCTCGTTCTCTTTTGCTGTCAGGCTTAAAGTCCACATCAATTTCTGAGTAATGAACCCCTTCTGCGTGTTCATCCAACTCCGCACGCCCTGTTCTTCTGCCGGTAAAAGCCACTTCAGGAACTTTGAGGACTTGCCGTTCGGCTATGGTTCCTAATTTGTTTGATTCTTGAAGCGAGGTGCCGGGTGTGGCAATAAGATTAATCGTTAAAGAACCTTCGTTGAAAGGCGGTAAAAATTCTGTGCCGAAAAAAGGAATGAAAGAAATGGCAATGAAAAATAAAAGGGATGCTGTTATGATGACTTTTTTAGAATTGCTTAACCCGAAATGCAAGATTTTGGTATCTTGTTTTTTTAGCCATCTAACTAAAAATCCGTCTTTATGCTCTTGCATTAATTTCATATTTGGCAAGAGGTAAGAGCATAAAACGGGTGTAACAGTGAGCGAAACAAAGAGGGATGCTATAATAGATGTGATGTAAGCAATGCCAAGGGGGGCAAATATTTTTCCTTCAATTCCACTCAATGAAAAAAGCGGGATAAATACCAGTACGACAATTATTGTTGCATAAACAATAGAGTTTCTGACTTCTCTTGATGCTTCGTAAACAACCTGCAGAGTATTTTTAGGATTAGCAGATTGCTTGTTTTCTCGTAACCTGCGAAAAACATTTTCCACATCTACAATGGCATCGTCCACTAGTTCGCCAATAGCAATGGCAAGCCCGCCCAATGTCATCGTATTGATTCCTATTCCGAAAAATTTAAACACAAGTGCCGTAACGATGAGCGAAAGCGGAATAGCGGTGAGTGAAATAAATGTGGTTCGGAAGTTGAGCAGGAAAAGAAAAAGAATAATAACTACCAGAATAGCACCGTCACGCAATGCTTCCTCTACATTAGTGATAGCGGATTCAATGAAATTTGACTGGCGAAATAGATGGGAATTTATTTTTACATCGGGCGGAAGGGATGGCTTAAGGTCCTCAAGAGCTTTAGCGATTTCGCGAGTTAAATCAACGGTGGCAACGTTGGGTTGTTTTTCAATGGACATGATAACTGCCGGCTTGCCATCCATGCTTCCATCACCTCTTTTGAATCTGGCTCCGAATTTTATATCGGCAACCTGCGAAAGAAGCACAGGCGTATTATCTTTATAACCTACAACAATGTTTTCTATTTCTTCGAGTGTTTTTATTCTTCCAAGGTTACGAATCAGAATTTCTGATCCGAAACGGTTAATAAAATTTCCGGTGGTGTTAAGGTTTGCCTGACTAAGCACATCTTCTATATCTTTCATGGTAAGATTAAGTGCGTTGAGTTTTGGTATTGAAATTAAAATCTGGTATTGCAGTTTATCGCCACCGATAGGAATTACCTGCGAAACGCCTTTTATAGAAAGCAAACGCTGACGGAGGGTGTAATCAGCCAATGTGCGAAGTGTAGCGGGCGAAGTGGAATCGGCAGATATTCCGATGAGCATGATTTGTCCCATTACCGAAGATATGGGTCCCAATACAGGGTCAATTCCTGCGGGCAATTGGGAGCGGATGGTTTGAAGCTTTTCGGAAACGATTTGTCTTGCTTTAAAAATATCGGTGCCGTAATCAAATTCTACGAATACCATTCCAAACCCGATGGTAGAATTAGATCGGACGGCTTCTACGCCTGTGGCCCCGTTGAGGGCAGTTTCCACAGGATAGACCACCAACTGTTCCACTTCTTCGGGAGCCATTCCTGTAGCTTCAAGGAAAATGGTTACGCGGGGGCGGTTGAGGTCGGGCAGCACATCCACAGGAAGTTTCATGGCAGTGAATGTTCCGCCAATCATCAGGATAATTGCAAACGCCAATACTATGAGGCGGTTGGCGAGTGAAAATTGTATGATTTTATTGAGCATGGTTTTTTTAGGTGTTTTTTTTTAAAACTATTACTGAATTTGTTTTTCAATTTTGCAGTTCATGTATTTGTAAAAAAACAAAGCAGCAATACCAATGAATATATTCCACAAAGCATGGGGCTGAAGGTAACTCGAAGGGTTGCATAAAATTTTAAACCTGTCTGACTCAAAACAAAGAAACGCCACCACGACTGAAACAATGCTTAGGATCAAATACTTCAAACCCATTGCGTTTCGGTTTGCTTTTTCAATTGCGAAAGCAACTGCAGACATTATAAAAATGCTGACAACTGCCGTAATGCTTAATGTGCGGCCGGGAATAAAAATGCTAAGCAGCAGCCAGATAATAAAAAAAGAAGAAAACAAAAGCCTGTTGAATCCTTCCTGTTTTAACCGCCATTTCGCCTCGTATGACTCAGACCAGCGTGGCGAAAAATAGAACATTGGGAAAAGTGCAATCAGATATACACCGGAGTAATCAAATTTTAAAGCAATATCAATCAGCGAAGCGTGATAAAGTGTGCCCATACAAAAAACATAAACTAAAATATATCCTAAAAGGAGTTTATATTTTCGGTTGATATAAAATAGCTTATCGCTTATGCCGTATTTTTTTTCAACCCACTCTTTTCTCAAAACAAAAATAGCAGTAAGCAGGTACGCAATGTTGCTGAAGGTATTTACCGGCTGCCTTACAGGTTTATTCCAAAGTGTTTTCTCACAGAAAGAAGCCAGATCATTTTTATCAAAATCATAATAAGTCCAGACATTATCAAACGATGACCGCCCATTGAGCCACTGGATGGTGAGCCAAAAGCCCAGTGCTACAATAATGGTGAATGAAAGGAAAAATATTTTACTCATCGTGTCATCTTTTTATGCCGGAATATATTCCTTTTCAGGCTTGTTATTATTTTTAAGCGTGGGGTTTTATTGATTAAGATAAATTGATTTCACCTGATAAGTTCCGTTTACAACCACCCTTTCGTTTTCTTCAATTCCTTTCAAAATGATGGTGTTTTGAATATTGCTTTCGCCAAGTTGCACAAACAGCATTTTAAAATTTTCAGGGTTTTGATGAACAAATACTACAGGTTTTCCATTAATATCGCTCACAGCCGAAGTAGGAACAACCATTTGCCTACCCTCCGATTTTGCCATTACATTCACATTTACAAACTCGCCTGGCCGGAAATTATCTTCCGGATTTTCTACTTCAAGCATCACAAGTGATGATTGGTTGACCGGATTTACCGCTTTGTTGACGGAAATTAATTTTGCCTGTGTGCTTTTATTCCCCGCAGCACTTTCAATTAAAAAATTTACATCGTTGGTGATTTTGCTCAAGTCCTTATCATATACCTGTGCTTCAACTTTCACTTTGCGTGTGTCATATACATTGAACATGGCTTGTGCCTGCTCAACTTGTTGACCGATAGAGAGATTAAAATTGTCAACCACTCCGTCAATGGGCGATTTGATTACATATAGTTTGCTGCTGCCCGATGAAAGGTTGTCAAAAATTTTTTTATTCGCTTCGGCTGTTTTAAAACGGATTTCGGATTGTTGAAAATCCTTTTTTGCTACAATATCCTGAATTGATTTGAGCCGTTCGTATTCTTTTTTTGCAACTTCAAACTCAGCATCAGCTTTGCTTTTTTCGGTGGAAAGTTGAACCTGTTCTGGAGCAGAAAGGGTTTGTTCTATAACGGCAAGGATTTGTCCTTTGCCAACTTTATCTCCAATGCCGATATTCAGCGAAATAATCAAGCCATTTTGCGGTGCAATGATTTGAGCCGAGCCGTTTGTGACCGGCATTACTTTTCCATAGAGTTTCAACATGCTGTTATATTCAGAATACTTTGAAAAGGTCGTGCGAACATCAAAAAGAAACTGGGTTTCTTTCAGCACTTCAAATTCATCAGATACTGATGCGTTTGTTTTTTTCTTATCATTTCCGTGGTCTTCACCACCATGAGCGTAAGCGTTTTCATTTAAGCTTAATGGCACTGTTGCCAGAAGGATTAGTGTTGCAGCAATTATTTTTTTCATTTTATATATTTTTTATTGTTAGGTCCACAGTGTCAGTTATTTGATTTTGTGGGTTTTGGTTATACCAGTTATGTTCCATTATTAGAATAAATTTTTACTTTTCTCTTTACTGATTATTTTTCCATCTTATATCACAGCGTAATTCAAATTGTGTTGTTTTTTAAGCTTTTCCGCTTTGCAGGTAGTATTTTGCTTTTTGTCTGTTACTTTTGAAACGCTGTTCAGCAGACAGGTAGCATACTTTTTATGCAATTCTTTGGAAGCCATTGAAGGCAAACTGCCTTGCGGGAGTGTTGCTTCTGTTTGTGCAAAAAGACTATTGCCCGGAATACAGAACCTAAGAAGAATAAAAAAGAAAAATACTTTTTCCATAATCTATTATTTATAATTGGGTTTTTCAACTTTTTTTATGGGAAAATATTTCATCATTTTATGTACTGCTGGATGAAGTTCACTTTTTACATATTCAGGATTCTCGCTGTAGATATCGGCCTGGGCTGTGGAAGTCCAAACCAATTCATTTCGCAATCGGTCAATCATATTAATGGTGACAGAGCTTTCGGTATAGTTATGCTGTTCTTTGACATAAGTAGTTTGATAGCGATAGCCATTATAGCTGTTATTATTATAGTTGTAATTGTTGTTATTATAGCCGTTGTAATTATATTGATTGGGCTGCGGCGTGTAATAGGGATTTTGTGAATGGGGATTTTGAGGATAGGGATTATTTTGATAAGGATATCCGTAAGAGTAATTGGATGAATAATTTGGAACTGTATTGGTAACAGGGTGTTCTTCTATCCTTGTTTTATTGGCCAGGGTAACTGTAACTTCCATCAGCACATCCGGGGTGTCGATGTTAACTTCGAAACTGTAATTGTCAATCAACTCATGCGAGAAATAATTTTTAATATTGTTTCGCATAATCTGGTTGTTAAGTGAATTGTTTGAATTGTCCTTATCAGGAAGCCAAGCGTAGGTTTTGTATTTTATGAAGTCAGTTGTTTCGTCCTTGTCAGTAGATACAACAGAATAAAGAGAGCAGCCGGCTGCAAATAGCAGCAGCAGCGTGCAGGTAATCAGAACGTTTTTTTTGTTTTTCATAATGTTATAATATTTACATGTCATTAATCCATTGGCTTCAACCAACCGGATATTTTATCGTGGGGCTTTAATGTGTCACTGTAACTTTTTTCATTCGCACTATGATATAAAGCAAAAGCACACTAAAAATTATTCCACCTGAAAATGCCCCTATGGTTTGCCAATTGAAAAAGGAGGTTTCAGCATGTTCTTTCTCCGCCACCTGAAGTTTTTTTCCGACTTCAATTCCTTCTATTGTCATCAAATCAGCATTATCTCCAACGGATATATTTGCAATAAGCGTATAGGATTTATTTTCCGGAAATGTTCCGCCAATTTTGTATGTGCCTTTGTCGGTTTGTTCAATTACGAATTTCAGTTGAGCATCTTCAGGGCAGGTAATTTCTATTTTTGCACTATCAATTGCTTGGTTGGTTTCAAAATCTGATACGAATAGCGTCATTTCAGTCTTGTGCCCTGCTTCACCGGGCGTATAACGAAGCACCATTTCAAACATATCGGAAACGCTATGCACCGTGAAGTAATTTTTCCCTGTGGGCGATTTTTCTTTTTTTGCCTCATCGTGGCCTTCGTGGGCATAGGAGTTGGTAATCAGCAAGAAGCAATAAGCCATGGGCAATATGCACCGGTGAAAGCACAATTTGTAATTTGCCCATTTTTTATTACCGTTTTTTTGATTTAGGTTATTCATTTTATTGTCCGTTTAAGTAATTGAGTTGAATAATAGATTGATTGTAATTTCTGACAGTTTCCAGATAATTGATTTTGATTTCAAATGCCTGATTGAGCGACTGCATATATATTATGTAACTAATATCACCCGCTTCATATGAGCGTGCTGCCGTGTTGATAATTGTTTCAGCCTGCTGCAACCCGGTAGATTCATAGTAATTCAAACTCTCAAAGTATTTCTTGTAATCAGTGAGTGCTTGCTGGTATTCGCTGTTAACATTTTTTTGTGTCATGGCAAATTGCGTGTTTGCCATCTGATATTGATAATTGGCTGCTTCGATTTGCGAATGGTAGTTCCAGAACCAAAGAGGAATGGTAATTCCATATCGTAAACGAAAATTTTCGGGTTGTTCCGATCCAACTTGATTAAGATACCCGATGGAAAATCCCGGAAGGAGTTTCGAACGTTGCAATTTTAATGACTGGTGATTGACTAAAATATTTTGCTGATAATATTGAATCAAAGGATTTGCTTTAAAAACAGAAGTATCGCCTAAAATCAGAATGGGAAAATTTGCATTTGCTTTTTCCAAGACTTGATTTGTCGAAATATTTTTATTTGAAACCCCTGTGAGAATTTGTAACTGCAACTGAGCATTCTGTAAATCGACCTGTATTTGCATTTTTAAATTATGGACTTCTTTTGATTTGGCTTCTGCACTCACCTTCTCAAGCAAGTCGGCTTCGCCTGCATTATATCTCTTTAGAGCTGCCATATAGAGGTTATTGAAAATACTGTCCTGATAGGTCAATTGTTTAACTTTAGTTTCGGCAATTTGTAAATTTAGAAAAGCCGTTTTTACTTCTTTTATTAATGCCGTTTTACTTAACGACAAGCCTTTTTCAGCAAGAGATACATTTAGCTTTCCAACTTTTGACTGTTGAATGTATATGAGCGGATTCTGAAAATTCTGCTGCAAGGCAATCTCAAACTTTTTACCATAAGGGGCTTCGGCTCCGATGCTCGGATTATCCAGATTAAAACTTCCTTTCTTCAATGCTTTCTGCTGCTCAATTTCCTGATGGGAAAATTGAATTTGCGGATGTGTGCGAAGAGCCTGAGCAATAGCACTGTCAAGCGAAACAATGGTTTGCCCGTTGGACAGAACAGGTATGTAAAGAATCAATATCAAAAACAAATTTTTCATTTTAAAATTTTTTGAACATTTTATATTATTTTATTAGGATCTAATTTTTCAAATAAACCACCGAAACACAATAAAGATAATGTGCTTCGGTGGAATTTTTGCTCTTTTAATGTTGATGATCCCCTCCTTCATTATGATGATGATCTTCCGCTTTTTTCTCTCCTCTCTTTTCTCCTGATTTTTCTGCTTTGAATTTTGCGGTAGCAATTTTGCCATTCACTTTAAAAGTAACGACACAAGATTTAAAGGTGCTTGCCTTGTCGTTATTTGCCATGAAGTGATCATCCCCCATAGCCGTTAAAGTAACTGTTGCAGATGTTTTGTCTGCAAATTGCAGAATGACCGATCCTGTGATCCCTTTGTTGGGCAATGTTTTTTCCTTGCCATCCAAAAGATAAAAGGTCATTTTTTCTTTAGCCATTACCATTTCAACATGGTAATCGCCTGCAGTTTGAACAATACCTCCGTGAGGAGATCCATGAGCGTGTTCTTTTGTCTGTGCAAAAGAAATTACGGTGCCTGCAACCAACATAGCGGCTGCAATGGCAATGTTTCTGATTTTATTCATATTGATTTGTTTTAAATTGTTATTAACCATTTTTTTCAAGTTTCATTCGGCACTTTGAACAGGTCTCGCGTTTCTTGATTTTATTTTATGGATGCTTGAAACTGGAGTAAACATGTTCATTGTTTTCATCATGTTTTCTATCTTCATGATGATCCGTTCATTCCGGGTGTTTTTGCGTTTTTTTCTTCAGAGGTACCTCATCCGTTCAACAGAGCAACGATAAGTGCAATTTGAAATAAAATTGTTTTTTTATCTTTATTTATTATAAATTGTTATCTGTGCTGGAAATTAAAAGTACCTCGCTTCAGTCGAGATAAATGGAACCAATCAGGTTACAGCATTTCTGTTCCTGTTCGTTTAGAGTTAAGAATGTCAGATTAAAAAAGAATGGGTGAAAACCCTTATATCAGGGATCTTGGGGGGGGGTGATTTACAGAAAAAATATCCTTCAAGATCATTATTAACTGAAAGATTCGATTTAATAAAAATGCTATTGGAAAAACCAATGAACCCGGTAAAACATGTATTTTTATAATCGAATGAAATGTTAGTGGGAGTTGTTTGAGAGGCAAAGAATGCTGCAGTTTCGTCATTACAGCAATTATCATCTTTATTTGATTCGTTGTTATGGTGATTATCTTGGTTATAAGTTTCTATGGCGGGAATAGCTTCAGTTCCGTGGTGTTGGTCGTGTTTCTGCGTGCGATCTTGTTCTGCCCCAGCCAAATTAACTATATGAGGGAAGCTGCAGATAACCTGTATAAATAAAACATGGCAATAAACAGCTACAAGGAATACACCCACAAGCAAATTTGATATGTTCTTTTTTCTTCTCACGAAAACTTATAACGGCACAAAAGTAAGAATATTATCTGAATATCCTTTTTTTTTTTATGTATGATGAATTGGCTTTTTTGATTTTGCCCCTGAAGCTGGCTTTTGTTGTTGATGGCAGAGTATATTGGAAAACAATCGGGGCAGATTTTTTTTCATAATTTGCAGTGGAATATTTTTTTTTGGCCGGGGGGTCGGTTTGTGTGTCGCCAAAGTTTGAAAGTGAGAAGGTAGAATTAATAATTATTCCCAAATTAGTCTTGCGTTTGGAATTAAGCCCTAATTATTACCTCAATCAGTTACAAAGTCTCTCAGATAAAGAATGGTTTCATGCATTATAATAAATACTTTTTCAACCAAGGCCGCCTTTCTATCCTCTGTTATTTTAACCTTGTTGAATTGATCTATTAAACTCTTAATAATAAAAACTGTATTCGCACTAAGATTACATGCACCTCCAGCCTTCCTTGAAAACTACCGTCCATACACAAGACTCATTGTCAATGGCATACACGGAAACATCACCAAGTCGAAAAACTTTTTTAAAGCCGTCATCTGCTAATTTTCCAAATTACCTGATTCTACTTATTCATTGATCTTATTAAACCTGTACTCAATACTTTCTATAAGTAATGATCGAGTTTTGGACTCCTTGCATTTTAGCATCGTTGTCTCTTTTAAAATATTCCAACTTTAGTCAATATGCATTAAAGGAGAATTATCAGCAAAGATTCTTACAACTTTCCTTTCTTTACATTTGCCAGGTTGCAAAGGGCAGCAATTTATTGATGGATAAAAATCCAAAAGAGCTTTTAAAGGAGTATTGGGGTTATGATGCTTTCCGTCCGGTGCAGGAGGAGATTATTGCTTCTGTGCTGAATGGCGTTGATACGGTGGCCTTGCTGCCGACAGGCGGGGGGAAGTCCATTTGTTTCCAGATTCCGGCTCTGATGATGGATGGTATTTGTCTCGTTATTTCTCCGCTAATTGCCCTGATGAAAGACCAGGTGGAGCACTTGACAGTTCGCGGCATCAAGGCCTGTTTTCTTCACTCAGGCATGAAACGAAAGGAGATAGATGCCGAACTGGAAAGCAGCATCAACGGCAAATACAAATTTCTTTATATCAGCCCTGAACGTTTGAGCAGCGAGAGTTTTATTGTGCATCTAAAAGAAATGAAAGTCTCTTTATTGGCAGTTGATGAGGCCCATTGCATCAGTCAGTGGGGCTACGATTTCCGGCCGGAGTACCTGACTATTGCAAAAGTAAGAAACGTTTTAACAGGGGTGCGGACGTTGGCTTTGACGGCTTCGGCGACTGCCAAGGTGGTTCAGGATATTTCGGAGAAACTGATGATAACCAAAGCTGTAGTTTTCCGAAAATCTTTTTACCGCCCCAATCTCAGTTATATAGTCCTGAATGAAAGCGACAAAAACAGCCGTTTGAAAAAAGTTTGCAGCCGCATTAACGGGACCGGATTAGTGTATGTACGGAACCGAAAAAAAACCGCTGAACTGGCCAAGATACTGAAACTCTCAGGCATGTCAGCCGATTTTTATCACGCTGGTTTGAGCAACGAAGAACGCAACCGGAAGCAGGCTGCATGGCAAAGTGGCCAGATCAGAATTATGGTTTGCACCAATGCTTTTGGAATGGGAATAGACAAACCCGATGTGCGTTTTGTGTTGCATTTCGAAATGCCCGACGGACTGGAATCTTACTATCAGGAAGCAGGGAGGGCAGGGCGTGACGAGAAAGAAAGCTGGTGCATTTTACTATTCAATGAAACCGACGCTCAAAATGCGGAATTGCAGATGTTGCAGCATTTTCCCAGTCTGGAATACATCGAGCAGGTCTATCAGAGTCTTGGGAATTTCCTCAGCATTTCTATCAACGCGGGCAAGGGTCAGGATTTTGTTTTTGACCTCAACGATTTCTGTGAGAAATTCAACTTAAAGGCGGTTTCAGCATTTGCCGCTTTAGAGGTGCTTCATAAATCCGGATTGTTGTTTCTCTCTCAGGGACTCGAAAAACCTTCGAGGGTCAAGATACTATACCCCCATTTAGAGTTGTATGATTTTCAGTTGAAAAATCCTACACTCGATCCTTTTATAAAAACCCTGTTGCGTTCTTATGGGGGTGAACTTTTCGATGCATGGCTAAATGTGAGGGAAGACGAACTCGGGCGGCGGCTGAAATTGAGCGAAGCTGATACAAAGAAGAACCTGATGAAACTGCACAAACTGCAGGTGATAGATTATGTGCCGAAGACTGATCAACCTTATCTCACCTTTTTGGAAAACCGCCAATTGAAAACCGGCATTGACAAAAGAAATCTGGAATGGAGCAAAGAACGGGCTTCGGAAAGATTGCAAAGTTTGATTTCATTTTGTTCGGCCACCCTGAAATGTCGAAGTGTTCAGTTATTGGAATATTTTGACGAGACAGAAGCAACACCCTGTGGTAAATGCGATTTTTGCCGCGACCTCAAAAAACGGGAACTGAGCAATGAAGCTTTCAAAGAACTGGTGAGAATGATAAAAATAAATCTTGTAGAACAGCCCATGTCTGCTGAAATGCTGGCTGCCAGATTTAAAACAGCAGATGAGAAAAATATGTTCGCTGCCCTTCGTTGGTTGCTTGATGAAGGATGGGTGACAAACAATACTGAAAACAATCTGGTATGGCGAAGAAATTAATAGCTGCCGTTATCAACGACCTGACCTATGATCGCAGGATGATCAGAATCTGCACCACGCTGGCCGAAAGCGGATTTTCGGTGATATTGGTTGGAAGGCAACTGGGCCATTCAAAACCGCTGAACCCCGAACCTTTTCAGCAGAAAAGATTGAAATGTTTCTTCAACAAAGGATTTTTGTTTTATGCCGAATACAATCTGAGACTGCTCTGGTTTTTAATGATAACACCTTCGGACATCTTGAATTCAACCGATGCAGACACTCTGGCAGCTTGCGGATTGGTGTCAATGATAAAAAGAAAAATTCATGTTCACGATGCTCATGAGTATTTCTCTGAAGTACCCGAGGTAGCCGGTCGTCCATTTGTGCGGGCTTTCTGGAAACGGATTGAAAAACTATTTATCCCAAAAGCTGATGCTGCCTACTCAGTTTGTCAGTCTATAGCAGACATATATTCCAAAAACTACGGACTCCGATTTGAAGTAATTATGAATGTGCCGCCATTAAGGGATTCAAAAACAGAATTGAAGGCTTCCGGAGAAAAATATCTTATTTATCAGGGTGCTTTGAATAATGGTAGAGGTTTGGAGGCCATTATCAAGGCCATGCATCAGGTGGATTGTCAACTAAAAATTGCCGGTGAAGGTGATCTTTCCGAAGAGCTTAGAAGTTTGGTAAAAACGGAGGGTTTGGAATATAAGATAGTTTTTTTAGGAATGATAAAACCAACCGAACTGGAAGCCATTACCCATGAGGCTAATATCGGTCTCAACGTTTGCGAAAACCTTGGGTTGAACTATTATCTGGCTTTGAGTAACAAGGGTTTTGATTATATCCATGCCGGAATTCCTGCAGTCACCAATGATTTTCCGGAGTACCAAAGACTGAATGCCAGATTTGAAACCATGATTTTGACTGAAGCGGAACCGGAAAAGCTGGCCAAAGCGGTTAATCAATTGTTAAATGATCAGACCCTTTATGAAAAGCTCAGAAAAAACTGCATAATTGCAGCACAAGAACTCAACTGGCAAAAGGAATCGGAGAAGTTGAAGGCCATTTATGAAAGATTCAGGTAAGCATATCCATGTTATCGCGTTTGACGTTCCATACCCTGCAGACTACGGGGGTGTAATAGATATTTTTTACAAGATTATTGCCTTGCACTCCATTGGTTTCAAAGTTCATCTGCACTGCTTTCAGTATGGCAGACCGGAGGCCAAAGAACTGAAGAAATACTGCTTTTCGGTTAATTACTACAAACGCAAAACTTTCAGAAACCCTATCACAGGTGAGTTGCCTTATATCATTGCATCCAGAAGCAGCAATACCCTGCTTGAAAATTTGTTGAAAGACCATTATCCCATTTTGTTCGAAGGCCTTCACAGTACATTTCATTTGCCCGACCCGAGGTTGCAAAACAGGTTCAAAGTTGTCAGAACCCATAATGTTGAACATGACTACTACGGCCATCTTGAAAAGGTTGAGCGAAACTATTTCAAGAAGTATTTTTTTAGCAAGGAAGCTGCCAAATTGAAGAAGTATCAGCACTTGCTGAAACACGCCGACCTCATTGCAGCCATATCAAAGCGAGACGCCCGTTACTTTTCCCGGAAGTTTGATAGGGTCATACATCTGCCGCCCTTTCACGGAAATGCAGAGGTAATGTCTCAAACAGAAAGAGGTGACTATATTCTCTATCATGGCAATTTGGGGGTACCCGAAAATAATGAAGCGGCCCTTTTCCTGGTCAATAATATTTTTTCAAAACTGGATATCCCATGTGTTGTTGCAGGTAATAATCCTTCACAAGAACTGGTTCATGCCATAGCAGCCTTTAAACATGTCAGGTTGGTTAGAAAAACGGAAGTCGGCACTCTGAATAAACTGATTTTTAATGCTCATATAAACGTACTACACACCTTTCAGGGAACCGGTATTAAGCTAAAGTTGATCAATGCTCTTTATATGGGTCGTCATTGTGTAGCCAATAAAGAAATGATCAAAGACACTGGAGTCGAAAGCCTTTGTCTGCAGGCAGATACTTCTGAGGCTTATCTGGAAGCCATCGGGAAACTATGGGAATTGCCCTTTGAGAAATCAATGATCGCCCGGCGGGAGAGGGTTCTGGAACAGTTGTTTGGCGATAAAGTACACGCTTTAAGGCTTGATAAACATGTGCCTGCTTTAGTCAGTGAAACAGCCTTCCCACTGAAAGAAGGAGCAAGGACAGAATTAGAAAGCAGCACGGCATTAAAGGCATTTCTAAACCTTTTTTCACTCTGAAATCTTTGCCACTTTGCCTTAAAAATTATTTTACATTTGCACCCCAATTAAAAAAGCATGGACAGAAGTTCAATTATAGGTTATGTTCTGATACTTTTGATTTTCATAGGCTATCTGTTCATGACCCAACAGAATGTCGAGGAAATCAATAAAAACAAACAGGCCGCAGATTCGTTAATGGCGTTAAATGCAAAGTCTGACACCATTGTCAGATCTGAGTCAATGTATTCTGTTACGCCTGATACTTCGATCATTGTGGCAGATACTACCCCTGAGGTTGCCGAAAGGTTTTACACCATTGAAAACGATAAACTAAAACTAACCATTTCAAGTAAAGGGGGCCGCCCCTATTCCGTTTGGTTAAAAGAATTCAAAAGACACGATTCAACAAAGCTGGTTTTATTTGATGGAGAACAAAGCGAATTTAGTTATACCTTGCCACTGTCTGAAGGGGTAATCCAAACCCGTGATATTGACTTCACAGCGGCAGACACAAATGTCAGGGTTACAGGAAAAGAGGGCAAAATAATAGTTGAATCTGACATAAAGGGCAGTACCATCATCCAGTCTTATTCTTTGGAGAAGGGCAGCAATCTGGTGAATTATAAACTGACCTTAAGAAACTTTCAGGATAAAATAGCCAGAAAGAACCGCGATTTTCAGTTGAACTGGAACATGGCTATGGTTGGGCAGGAAAAAACGGTGGAAGATGAGAAACCTGTCACAGAACTTTGTTATAAATATCTGGCCGAAAGCAGCATTGAATATTTATCAGTGACTGAAGATGAGGAAGAACGACTACAGGGCAACCTACACTGGATATCATATAAACAAAAGTTTTTCAACGCAACCATGATCGCTCCCAAGGGTTTTTCTGAAGATGGTATCCGAATAAGCTCTGAAAGCCGTGTGCAAACACAGGCCAATGAGATCAGGCATTTTCGTTCAAATCTTTATTTTCCTTATGAAAGGGGCAAGGAAGAAAGCTATCATCTTCAACTTTATTACGGAGCAAATAACTACAGTGAATTAAAGAAACTCGATATTGGATTACAGAAAATCATCCCATTGGGATGGGGTATTTTCGGTTGGGTGAATAAGTTTATTGTCATTCCTGTTTTCAATTTGCTGAGTTCGTTTATCAGCAGTTATGGAATCATCATATTGCTGTTGACTATCATTATTAAGCTCGTTTTGTTCCCCTTCATGTATAAAATTTATGTGTCAACTGCCAAAATGCGGTTGTTAAAGCCGGAGTTGGAGGAACTGAAAGTCAAGGTGGGGGGCGATATGACCAAAATGCAGCAGGAGCAGATGAAACTGTATAAAAAGGCCGGTGTTAATCCATTGGGCGGTTGTCTGCCGCAGTTGATCCAACTTCCTATTCTCATTGCGATGTTCCGGTTTTTCCCAGCCTCAATAGAATTGCGACAGGAGGCATTTCTTTGGGCAGAAGACCTTTCAACCTATGATTCCATATTCTCATGGAGCCAGAATATACCTTTATTAAGTAGGTTTTATGGAAATCATATCAGCCTCTTTACCATTTTGATGGCGGTTTCCACTTTCATATATTCTATGCGAAGTACAGAGTTAAGCAGCATGAACAAGCAACTCAAAATCATTACTTACATTATGCCGATCATGCTATTGTTTTGGTTCAACAGTTACTCATCAGGCTTGAGTTACTATTACTTCCTTGCCAATATGATCACTTTTAGTCAAAACTGGGTCATCAAGAAGTTCTTTGTGGATGAGGCCAAACTTCACCAGCAGATGAAAGACCATAAGGCAAAAAAAGTAACGGTCACCAAATCGGCATTTCAAAGAAAATTAGAAGAGATGGCAAAAAAAAGAGGCCTGAATCCAAAGACAGGTAGGAAATAAACATATTTTTTCTTAATTTAGCGGACTAAAATACTGCTTACTACTTTTTTACTTTATGAAACGTGCTGTAGTTGGGTTGTCGGCCTTACTTTTTTTTGACCTGTCCTGGGCTCAGAGTGCAGGTGATTTTTACCGTAGAGCAGTTTCTAAATTCAATCAAAAGGACTTTGCCGGAGCGATAACAGATTATACACGTGCTATTGCATTAGACAGTACTTCATCTGTCTTGTTCAACAATCGTGGGGTGGCAAAATCGAAGATCGAAGAATATTCGGAATCTATAGAGGATTATACAAAAGCCATTGCCCTCAACAAGGCTTTTGCCGTTGCATATTTCAATAGAGGGAATGCCCAAAAAGAACTTTTGAAGTATGATTTGGCTCTACTTGATTATGATAAGGCAATAGTACTGGATGCCAACTACAAAAGTGCCTATCTCAACCGCGGTCTTATCCGAACCGAGAATGCTGACTATAAAGGAGCTATTGATGATTTTTCGAGATCCATACAACTTGACCCAAAAGATGCCAAGTGTTTCAATAACAGAGGGGTTGCTTATTTTAAAATAGCCCAGTATGACAAGGCTGTAAAAGATTTTGACAAGGCCCTTGTTTTGGATAATGAATATTACAATGCCTATATCAACCGGGGAATTTGCCTCACAGAAATGAACAAAACCGAAATGGCTATCAAGGATTTCAATATTGCTATTCAGAAAAGCCCGATGAACGGAGAAGCTTATTATTACAGAGGCTATGCTATCGTCAATGAGGTGGCAGAAATACAAGCCGGGAAAAATGACAAGAAAACATTGGCTGTGATAAAGAACAATTTTAATAAGTTGGATTCCGCGTGTGAGGATTTTAAAAAAGCCAGAAATTTCCGCTACTCAAAGGCTATTGACGCTATTGAGAGTTTTTGCAAAGGTTCTTAATTGAAGGCGATTTTGCCGAGGCTAAAATTGAGCGGCAGATTATCCGATTCTTTTTTCATCATCATGCCGGGTATAAATCAAATGAATCTCTGTAAATCAGACATAGTGAATCGGCCTTAAAACGCTGTTTGCTTTGGTTGGTGAATGCTCGACTCCAATGGTAAAGCTCTCACTATTAAATTTTTATTAATTTAATTTGCAATAAATAATGACAAAATATTTGGACTCTATAGATCGGTTTTGAAGAATTATCTTTAGTGTTTTATTTTGATACTGCTTCAACTATCAAAAGCAAAATTGTTGAGATGATAAATGATAGCGGTTGATTCTAAATTTCCCCCAAAGAAATCAAAATATAATAGCCCGGCTAATTTAAGTCATTTGATTCCAATTAACAACGGGTGTGTAGCAAAGGAGTCTTATTATTCGGTTGAAAGTGTTTTGAAATTTCTTTTTGACAATCTGAAAATAGCGAAGTGCAAAAAAGGCATGTACTGTAAAAACTGATTTAGAATAAAACCATATTCTTCAAAACATCATAAACTCCCTGCAATTAAAAAATCTATCTCTTTAGAAGGTACGGAGAATCGCTGTCCCAGTTGAAAATTAGTGAGATTACCTTTGAAAATATAGACACCATTCCTGATTCCCTTTTTGGCCCAAAGATATTCGAAGAAGCCACCTTCATTGCCCATTTCCAAAAGAAGCGGAGTGAAGATATTGCTCAACGCATAACTGGCCGTTCTGGAAACTCTTGATGGAATGTTTGGAACACAATAATGCATTACATCGTATTTTTCAAAAACAGGGTTTTTATGATTAGTGACCATCGAGGTTTCGAAACACCCGCCCTGATCTATACTGACATCTATAATCAAAGATTTTGGTCTCATGTTTTTAACCATCCTGTCGGTCACCACACATGGGCTTCTTCCCTCCGGGCTTCTCAAAGCTCCAATGGCCACGTCACAGGTAGAAAGACTTCTGGCTAATACATTTGGAAGAATAGTGGAAGAGTAAATCCGCTGCCCCAGATTATTTTCAAGGCGTCGCAATTTATACAGAGAGTCGTCAAATACTTTCACATGAGCACCAAGTCCAATGGCGGCTCGTGCAGCATATTCGCCTACAGCCCCGGCCCCGATGATAACTATTTTGGTAGGTTGAATCCCTGGTATGCCGCCAAGTAATTCACCTTTCCCAGTATGTACGTTGTTAAGATATTCTGCAGCAATAAGCACAGAAGCTCTGCCAGCTATCTCACTCATAGCCCTGATAATCGGAAGACCCTCACTTTCGTCACGCAAAAACTCATAGCCAATTGCGTTGATTTTCTTTCTCATTAAAAGCCGGATGTATTGTTCACTAAGGGTGGCCAACTGCAAAGCAGATATGAGCAGTTGTCCTGGTTTCATCCGGCCAATTTCTTCTTCAGTCGGCGGATCAACTTTTAGCAAAATATCGCTGCCAAAAACCCTTGTTTTGTCAACAGTTATTTCTGCTCCTGCTTCGCTGTAATCAACATCGAAGAAATTGGCTGCATATCCGGCGTTTGATTCAATGATGATCTCGTGTCCGTTCGCGGTCAACAATTCAACCGAAAGAGGTGAAAGTGGAATTCGATTTTCCTGATAGGTTATTTCCTTGGGGATGCCGATGCTCAAATGCTTATTTTTTTTGCGGTGATAACTCAGATGCTCTTTAGCCATCAGGGTTGCCTCACGGGCTAATTCCTGAAATGGTTCTCTGCTGATGTCTGGCATTTTGTTTGGGCTGCTATTGTTTAACAAAAATAGTCAAAATCGGTAATTATTTGAAAATCTGCGGCCTTATTTTTTCTTGAGGTGTATGCAATAAACAACAGAAAACCTGTTTTATGTAGAAATAACCGAAGGACGGTAAAATAAAAACGGCCTTTTTCGGTTACATTTGTAGTTATGAAATTGAAGAAGATGATTATGGCATTGATGATTTCGTTGCCTTTTCCGTCAAAAGCAGGAACGGATGATTCACTTTGCCATGATGAGGATTTGGATCGCCTTGTCAAAATTGATTCAATTACCGGAAAGCTTTCGGGTCAGAGTAAAGTTCTGGTGGCTGAGAATATCTATTCTTCGGAATTAGTGATCTTTGAAAACAATCAAATGCCAATAACCGAGCAGGACTTTATGGAGCAGGTCAGGTTTCTGGAGTTTGAGATACCTATGGTGTACAATGAAGAAGTGAAAAGAATCATCAACTTTTTCGGTACAACCTGGCAGACAAAATTCAAAGATGTCCTGACATACTCGCAATATTATTTTCCTATTTATGAAGAAATACTTGATAAGAACAACCTTCCTATTGAGTTGAAGTATTTGTCAGTGATAGAATCCGGACTAAACCCCAAGGCCGTTTCAAGTGCCGGGGCTACAGGCTTATGGCAGTTTATGCACTCCACCGGAAAATTTTTCGATCTCGAGATCAGTCACAGTGTGGATGAGAGACGCTCTATTGAAAAATCAACCGAGGCGGCCTGTCGTTATTTTAAAGAGATGTATGCTGTTTATAATGATTGGTTCATGGTTATGGCTGCTTATAATTTTGGTCCGGGAAACCTCAATAAGGCCATCAGAAATTCGGGGGGTAAAAGAACCTTTTGGGAGGTATATTCATTTCTTCCAAAGCAAACACAACATTATATCCCTTCTTTTATTGCGATGGCTTATCTGATGAATTTCTACGACTTCTACGGCATCACCCCATCCTTGCCGGGTAACTTTATTCCGGCCCAGTTAACGAAGGTGTCCTGCAATTCCCAATGCTCCTTTAAGGCTTTGACCATGGTATTGGATATTAGCAAAGATGAACTTTTGGCCTTTAATCCTGAGTTAAAGAACGGGGCCTTCCCTAAGGCTGAGGGTGCATATATGCTTTATCTGCCGGTACCCAAGGCCTACGAATATATAGAAAAGGAAGAGGCGATTGTCGAAATAAGTAAAGAACATAAAGATGATGTTTCGGTTTCTAAAAAGGAATATCATACCGTTAGGAGGGGTGAGTCACTTGGTTCAATTTCGAAAAAATACCATTGCGGAATAAAGGAACTAAAGAAATGGAATAATTTGAGAAGTAATACTTTACAGCCTGGGCAAAAACTTTTGATACACAAATAAAGATGCACTTGAAAATAAATATTATAAAAAGCAGCATTTTATTGTGCTGCTTTTTTTGTTTTCAGGCTTGTTCGTATTTTGAGTATGAGGTCAAGAACGCTGCTCTTCCTGAGTCAGGTTGTGCGTTTGCAGAAATTGTACTTCTCAGTGACAAACAAACACTTGAAATTATCAGGCCGGGATTGGATTCGGCAATTGGAATAGAACAGGCCGGTCTATACCCCCCCGAAAGAATATTCAAAAAACGGGTAGCTAACGATTCTTACTTCAAAGGTTTTTTTCAGAAACATTGTCAGGTGATAATTTTACTCCATCAGGAAAACTGGCATCGCTTTAAAAATTTATTTGGTAAACAATCTTCAGAAACCATAGAGAAGAAACTGGCTGATACGAGCATTTGGTATTTTACGACAAATGACGTTTGGTCTAAACCGCAAACTGTTCATTTTGTGATAGCAAAGAATGCCACAAAATTGAATCGAATACTTTTGGACAAGGCATCAAACCTCAGAGATAAGGCCTTTCAAACTGAAATTACTATTGGCAAAGACAAGATGTTTCGCGGCATCGCTCATAAAGATACCTTTTACAAAAAAATGCTGTCAGGGCGTGGTTTTGCAATTCACAAGGCTCCTTCTTACAGAATAGCTGCGGAAAAGGAAGATTTTATCTGGCTCAGAAAAAGCACGCAAAAATGCAATTATGAACTCGTAATTACTGAAGAACCCTTTTCAAACGATAACCAGTTTAAAAGTGATTACATTATCAACCGGCGAAACCAAATAGGTAAGAAATATATCCATGGCGAAGATAGTTCCTATATGGGAACGGATTTTCATGTCAAACCGGTATCTGCTGTTAATGAGTTCAACGGCATGTATTGCATTGAAACAAGGGGTTGGTGGAAACTGATGAACGATTGGATGGGGGGACCTTTCGTCGTTTACACCATTTTCGATGGGAAGCACAATCGGGTGATAACACTCGAAGGGAATGTGTATGCTCCGCATGAAGAAAAGGTGGAACGACTTCGGGAATTGGAAGTCATTCTTCATTCATTGGTTGTAAAATGAACAGACTTGCAGTTTTTGCTTCGGGTTATGGTTCTAACGCCATGAACCTTTATCATTACTTCGAAGGCCATCAGAGCATTTCTCCGGAATTGATTGTAACCGACAACCCAAATGCAGGCGTAATTGAAAAGGCTAAAGACTTGGGGATTCCATGTGCCATTGTCCCAAAGGGAGATTTGGAAACAGACAAGTTCACCGACCTGATGGAAGATTATAACATTGATGCCATTATTCTGGCGGGCTTTTTAAAACTGATTCCTTTAAACCTTTTAAAAAAATACCCTGAGCGGATAGTGAATATACATCCCGCACTTCTACCTGATTTTGGGGGAAAGGGCATGTATGGTATGCGGGTTCACCAAGCGGTTATCTCATCAAAGGCAAAGTACAGCGGCATTACCATACACCTGGTCAATGAGCATTACGACAAAGGGAAAATTCTATTTCAGAAAACCCTGTTGATTGATGCCTTGGAAACACCCGAGACACTGGCCTCAAAGATTCATGAGTTGGAATATCGCTGGTATCCCGTGGTGGTAGAGGAATGGCTTAGTGATTAGGTGATGCCAAATGATTTAATGAGCTTGATTATAGTAATGCAGCATGCGTAATGAAGGATGTATTGAAGAATATTAGAAGTTCTTTAATCCGAATTATTCTTGCTTTTCTTTATGAATTGAGAACCTATGTTTTTATCTTGGTGGGGATTTTTTTAGTATTCAGTATGATACATTCAATTGCGGGTCTTTTCAATCATGAATTTCTTGGCATCTACAAAAACTGTGATATTGATATTCTGTTGAAGGGAACTCACAGAACTCTTTGCTCAATTAGAAATGAACCATGGTTTAAATATGGTTCACCAATTGTCTTTTCTGTCAGTTTGTTTCTTCACCTGAAATATGTTATGATCGCCTTTAAAAGTAAGAATTAAATCCTTCGATTTTAGTTACCTCAAATTGGTTGTGATTGCACTGACAACCAGAACGACATCAAATGGCCTCGATTTTTCAAGTTGTAATTTAAACCGCAGTCCTCTAATTTTGATTCATGAAAACTTTTGAACTGACCTGCCTGAGGATGTATTCCCTTTACCTCGTATTTCTTGGGGTACCAATTCTATTGATGGCTTTCATGGGTTACATTTTTCTTACGTTCAGAGATTTGCCCGATTGGGCCATTATTACGATCATTATCCTGATTATCACCTATGTCATCATCATAGTTCTTTACCTGCTCAAGAAAGTCAGCAAAATACCCTGCAAGGTTTCTTTGGACGACCAAGGCATCAAAATTGAATTGCTCAGTCGGTCAATTTTTTTCCCGGGAAAAGTGTTCGAATCTTCATGGTCAGGTATCAGCGAAGTAGGTTCCAGTTATGAGCCACAAAGGCAAAATCGTTTCTACAAGGTCTCATTCAGCCGACCCTCTATCACGATCTATATAGACCACACCCAAAAACTCGAAGACCCTGATGAAGAAACAGAATTTGGCAGATTATTGATGGGTTATGTCGCACTGGCCAATCAAAATCTGGCAGACGGTTCAGCCCAACGAATTGACACCCGAAATTTCTACCAAAGCGGCTGGGCCAGAAATGTTACAATATTTGTATGGATTATTATGGCGGGGTTGTTCGTTTTCAAAATCATCTATCCGGATACAATAGAATTTTGGCGTATCGCACAGTTCAGTATTGTCGCAGGTATTTGGTTGCTCGCTTATCGAATGAATAACAGGAAGAAAAAGACATGATTCTCAATATCAACTTTTTCGAGTGATGCCTTCGAATGCACGGTAAACGAAAATTATTTTTAAGTAATTTTAAAAGTTAGTCTTTGTCCCTTCCTGCATTAAGCTTTCTGATTTCAAAATTCAACACATTTATCAGTAAATATTGGTACAAGGGAAACCATTTCATTAGCCCTGTCCAACGAAAAGGGATGTTTAGGCTTTATAGATGTTTTTATGTTCGAAGGCCTGAAACTCTGGTTTTTGGGTGTCGCCTGGCTGGTGAAGGGCGATATGTTGGAAATAGTATTATCGGATTTGTTGCTGATCGAATCTGTTGGTGATTACATCAAAGCCTATCATCTTGATAAGGGCAGAGTAACCGGCATTCTTATAAGGAGCACTTTAAAACGAATCGAATCGCAACTGAAAGTACACCTTTGTTTGGTAAAATGCCATCGGGCATTTTTTGTGAATATCAAGCACATTGAACAAGTAAAAGGGAATTCACAGGGACTGAAACTAATGATTGCCGGTATTGACTTTGAAATTCCGGTATCGCGAAATTATTCCGTGGAATTAAAAGAGCAGATGCACGCCTACTGAGGCGAGCCCATTTGTCCCAGATTTCTGCTTTTCATCCCACTACCTTGCATTTCATCACAAAAAGCTGTCATATATCCCAAAGGTTTTACCCGGAACAAATGCCGTTTTAGGTTTGCCCCCGACATTCACCTAATTTCAAAACTTAAAACTCAAAAAAATGAAAAACAAAATGATCCTTTTAACAGCTTTGGTTCTTCTATTAACCGGAATCACTCTTAATGGCACCTTCGGAAATCTTTTCAGTGCCGGAACATTTAGTTTCAACTATTTTGCTTCAGGAGATTATGCGGCAGGTGTTTTTGCGGCAGGAAAATTTTCTATCGGGATTTTCTCTATTGGAATTTTTTCAATGGGGATATTCTCCATCGGTATTTTTAATCTTGGGATTTACGCAATTGGGATTTTCATTTTTGCAAGGCATAAAAGATTGCCGGAATTGTTGCATGCTGTTTCGACGAAACCAATTCTAATGAAGCCATTAATTGTTCTGTTAATTGTTTTGGCAGGACTTTCCCCAAAAGCCCTGTCCCAAATTCCAAACAGCGGATTTGAACTATGGTCCGATAAAGGTGCTTATATGGACCCCGCCGGATTTGCCACGCCAAACTCCCTCACAACGGGAACGCGTTACCCTGTATCCAGATCGGCTGATCATTTTCCGGCTTCTGTCGGGAATTATTCCATTAAATTAGAAAGCAATCCGACCGAGAATCTATTTGGCATAGCACTTCAGAATAACCAAAACTCAATGTTCGCCGGAAGTCTCCCGGCTTTCCCTGTGTCCGGGCATCCGACAAGCCTGACCGGATATTATAGATACTTGCCTCAAAACGGTGATACCATGATTATTCTGATACAACTATTCAATAACGGATCAACAGTTTCTGTGGGAACCTTTATTTCAACGGACACCGTATCTGACTGGAAGTCATTCAGTATTCCTTTTCAAAACTATTTAACTGCAGACAGTGCATCCATTATTCTTTCATCCTACTATGCTTTTGGGTCGCCACCATCTTATGTTCCCCAAGGCAACTCTGTGCTCTTTGTCGATAATCTGAATTTAAATAATCTCATAACATCGGTTTCTGACCGGATAACCTTGAATGAAATTTTGACCTTATTTCCAAATCCGGCATCAGACTTCGTGCATATTAATTCTGTCAAACCTGTTTCATTGGAAATTTATGGCTTTACAGGACAGTTGGTTTTTAGAAACCAAAACAAGTCAACGGAACATCGGCAAAATGTTTCAGAATGGTCAGCAGGGCTTTATTTCATAAGGCTGAGAAGCGAAACCGAAGCGATCAATCAAACACTGATTATTCGCCGTTAACCTGCAACTTGTTTTTCAATATATTTTTTGAAAAATTGGAACCATGTGGAAATAAATTAACCCGATTATATTTCTGTAAAAAATCGGAAGACGATATTTGAGACTTGTTAATAATGTTATTGGCAGATTGAAAGATCATTTCCAGATAAGACTGATTAATTCAACAACCGATGCCGGAGCAGTTCTCGAAGTTTACAAACCCTATATCCTCAATACATCTATTACTTTCGAGTACGAGGTACCTACTATTAAAGAATTTGAAGAAAGGATAAAAACGATTACGGCAGAATTTCCATGGCTGGTTTGCCGGCAATATGACAAAATCGTCGGTTATGCATACGGCTCTAGACATCGGTATCGAACGGCCTACAACTGGTCAGCCGAATCAACGATTTATATGAGATCAGATTTTCATAGAAAGGGGATTGGAAAGATATTGTACAATACCCTATTTTCTCTTTTGAGACTTCAGGGCTATATCAATGTTTATACGGGTGTTGGCCTTCCGAATATAAAGAGCGAAAGTTTTCATGAGTCCATGGGATTTGAACAAATTGGCTGCTTCACCAAAATTGGCTATAAAATGGGGAATTGGCACGATGTAAAATGGTATCAAAAGCATTTGTCGGAACACATCAGTGATCCCCCAACGCCTAAATTAACGGCTGACCTGACATCTGATTCTATGTTTCAACCAATCATGACAAAAGCAAACTGTGACTTGAATGTCTGATAAATGCAGCTTACCATAAAAATCAAAGCATTTATGGCAGATGAGTACATCTCACTTTTCCCTGAACGAATCCGAAATCTTCTGTAACAAGTTCAGGCGACCATCCGCGAAAGTGCCAGCCATGCACAGTAAACCATCAGATATGGAATCCCGATCTTTAAGTTAAACGGCAATCATGTTCATTTTAAAGCTTTTAACCCGGCCCTGACAAGAACCATTGCTTTCAGTAATGAACCGGCAAATAATGAAGTAAACAATAGATCAGGTGAATATGAAAAACCAGGGGCAAAAATTAATAAATGTCAGCTCATTTTAAGCTTCTTCGTCGGGGTAATCTATGAAGGCTTTTTGTTTCAGTTTTCTTAGTTCAAGAGCTTTGTCGTAAGAAAGCAACAGGCTTGGTAAGACGATCATATTGCAAAACATGGCCATCACCAGCGTGATTGAGGTGAATACGCCTAAAGCTATTGTTCCCCCAAATCTGGAAGCTCCAAAGATAATGAAACCGAAAAAAAGAATAATAGCTGTATAGATCATACTCGGACCAAGCTCTCTGAGTGCCGCCGCCACAGATTTTTTAATATTGTATTTGCTGCGTTTTAGTTCAATTCTGTACTTACTAAGAAAATGGATGGCAAAGTCCACTGCAATGCCGAAAGTCACACTAAATACCAACACGGTTGATGGTTTTAATGCCACGCCAAAATAGCCCATGATGCCCGCAGTAAAAACTAAGGGGATGATATTCGGAATCAGTGAAATGGTTATCATCCTGAGTGAAGTAAAAATAGTAGCCATGATGCCACCAATAACAATAAAGGCAACCAATAAACTAACCAATAGATTGTTAATCAGGTAATCATTTCCCTTTAGGAAAATGATAGAAGTACCAGTTAGTTTCACCTCATAGTCACTCACAGGGAAGTGCCTAATGGCTGCTTCTGTAATTTGTTTTTTCAAAGCTTTTATCCTCACAGAACCAACATCGGCCATCTGAACACTGATTCTCGCTTTTTGTAAGGTACTATCCGTCAGTCCTCTGACCACTTTACTCCCTTCCGATTTCTCGGGCATCATACCAATTATCTCACCCAACTCAAGATTGTTCGGAATCAAATAAAATTTGGGATTACCATCATTTTTTGCCTGACGGGCAAATTTTATCAACTGGGCGATAGATACGGGTTTTGAAAATTCGGTTAGTTTAGCAATGTCTTTTTCTAATGCATCCATTTTCCCCAGAATACGAGGGTCTTTGATTCCGCCGGGCTTTTTGGTATCAATCACAATTTCAAAGGGCATAACCCCATGAATGTTTTTCTCTAAAAACTTCAGGTCTTTGTAAAGCTCATCTCTTTTCGAAATATCGTCAACCATGAACCCAACTGCCTTTATTCTCAGCATTCCAAGGCCGCTGGCGATAACAACACAAACCGTAATTATGTAAACCCACCTGCGGTGATTGGTAACAACATGGGCCACCTTACTAATGAATGCCCTGATATATTTATTATCTAAGTGTTTGGTTTGTTTTGCAGTAGGGCTTGGTAAAAAACTGAAAATTACCGGAATCAGAATCAGTGAAATGACATAAACGAACATCACACTAAAAAAAGAAGTGACCCCAAATTCCTGAAGAATGCTGCTGCCGGTCAAAACAAAAACGCCAAAACCAACCGCTGTTGTAATATTGGTGAAAAATACGGCCAGTCCAACACGTGCAATAACCCTGTGTAAAGCCAGCATTTTATTATTATGACTTTTGTATTCATCGTGATATTTATTCAACAGATAGATGCAATTAGCTATACCTATCACCACCATCAAAGGAGGCAGCAAGCTGCTGAGCATAGTGATCTTATAGCCAAATAATACTAAGGTACCGATGCTCCAAATGACTCCGACAATTACAACTAATATCGGAAAAACCAGTGAATAAAACGATCTGAAAAACAAAACCAGAATAATACCGGTGATAATAATGGAAAGCAAAGTGAACAGTTTTATTTCGCTTTTTACTTTGTTCGACATTTCGGTTCTTATCCAGGGCAGGCCGGAATAATGTGCTTTGACCTGATATTTTGAAACAATGGAATCTACCTGTTTTCTAATGCCTTCAGTTAAGGCAATTCGCTCATAAGAATCGAGCCGTTTTTTCTCAAGCGTAATAGCAATGGCTGTGAAATTTGACGAATCCTTAAATAACAAACCTTCATAAAATCTGAGAGAGCCTATTTTTATTTTTAAAGAATCAAGCTCCAATTGGTTTGATGGTGGTGTCTGAATAACCCTTTGTTGTTTGAATACATCCAGATAAGTGCTGTCACCCTCGTTTTCTGTTGCAACTTGTGATTTGACCAATTCCGGAATATTGCCAATTGACATCACCCGCTCTACCCCCCTGGTCTTTTCAAGTCTATCAGTAAGAGCATACCAGTCATTGAAAAAGTCTATTTTATAAATCTTATTTGTTTCTATTCCGATGACCATCACACTGCCATCATCGCCAAAAGTTTTTTTGAACGACTGATAAGTCATGAAATCAGGGTCATCATCTGGAATTATCTTCGGGTTGTCGTAAGCCAACTGAGCTTTAGAAGCCCAATATCCCATAAAGATAGTCACCGTGATGAGCGAAAAAACCAGTACCCGTCGGTTCCTCAATACAAAGGTGGCAAATTTCTCAAACATAAAGGGTCGCGAAAATAGTGTATATTGTGGTCGAACGACAATTTAATAAAGGCAATCGCGGTTAAATCTTCTATTTTCCCTTGTCAAAATGAACAATTCCTCTATGGTTCAGTCATATCAAATAAATGGCAGAAAGGCCAGGGTCTTTAGATTCGTTTTGCTGAAGGACCACTTGATAAATCAACCGGCCCCAAAGATCGCTCACTGAAATAGTGCCGTCTTGTGGCAACAGAAAGTTGTGGCCATGTCGTCACACATATAGGTTTTGGTATGCATCAGATAAATGTTCCCCACCAAATCGGTATGTTATGATTGAAATTGAGGCCGGCCGCATGATGGACTACGCAATATTTCACCTGTATTGATGCCCTCCCTGCTTTTTGATCGGGCAAAGCAATTAGCCGGACGACATAGCTGATGGCAGGGGTTTTGAACAATTGTCGGAATTTTTTTTCGGTTCCTTTGCCGATGAAATAAAAAGCGGCGAAGCATAAACCAAATGTCTAATGTCTTGGCCTGAAACAGTATCTGCCCTGAAATTCAAATCAGTTAAAACTTCTTTCAAAATAACGGATTCGGAAATCGGACGTTCTTCAGTGTGTTCATCCAAATTCAGCTTTTGCCAGACTCCGGAATGGAAGACTTCTATTTGACTCAAGGCTTGTTCATTGCTTGCCTCTTTGCAAAAGTTTGTAAAGGGTTTTTCGGGAAGAATTTTAAAGTTGCGGGGTCTCCAAAACTATTTTCAAGTAAAATTCATTTTCCAGGGTCTCTGTGATTGTTTCTATTGCGGTGCAAATACTCGGCCAATGAATATTGAAAAGGGCGGGAAGGAACCTGTTCAATTAATTCTCATCATCATTGTAAAGATTCAAGACTTAGGGTTCTGTTTAAATACTTTCTTCATTCTTTTCTTTGACAATAAGAAACAAAACAGAGAAATCATCAAGACTATTGCATGTGCGACAAATTAAATTCAATTATTGCCATTAAAACCCGCAGAAAATTTCGCTTAAATGATCTGTTCTATTCTTGACCCGGGGGCTATGGCAATTGATAAAAGAATATCCGACACGGCTTATGACTCCATTCACAATCCGGCCTCCTTAATAATCCCAAGCATGATCTCATGAATCGGTTGATTGGCGGCAATGATTTCAGACCCGTAAAGAGCATTGTCTTCATTTTTGAAATCACTCACCTTGCCTCCGGCCTCCTCAATAAGCAAAATTCCGGCTGCCACATCCCAGGGGCTGAGACCGTATTCGAAAAAACCATCGAAACGACCACATGCCACATAAGCCAAATCGGCTGCTGCACTTCCCAATCGGCGAACACCCTGTGTTAGTTGTAAAAAGAGTTTCAACGCATCAATGTAACCATTGATTCTGTCGTAGTCGTAGTATGGAAATCCGGTTGCCAATAGTGAGCTTTTCAATTCCGTGTTATCAGAAACGCTGATGGATTTACCATTCAGAGTTGCCCCGCCGTCCTTGCAGGCTGCAAATATTTCGTCCTGATTGAGTTCATAAATAACCCCAACCTGTGGGTAGTGATTATAAACCAATGCTACGCTGATGCAAAAAACCGGAATGCCGCGGACGAAATTCGTGGTACCGTCAATGGGATCAATCACCCAAAGAAATTCTTTTTCAGTTTGATCAACAGTTTTTTCTTCAGTGAGAAAACCGGCTTGCGGGAAAATTTCTGCTAATCCGGTGGTCAGCCTTTTCTCGGCAGCGATGTCGTATTCCGTAACCAATTGATTGAAGGATTTTAACGAATAGGCCTGTGATCCGCTTTTTTTGGCTTCGATTATGGCTGTTTTTATCAGCAGTCCTGTTTCTTTGCACAGGCTAACTGTTTGATCGAGTATGGTTTTAAACATGCATCAAAGGTAAAGAATGAAAGAATGAAGAATGAAGGAATTTTCATATTGAAGGGTGTTTCAATCTTACGTTGTTTAAAGGATTGTTGGTGAGGGTTCCCAATACCGGTTGCATTATGCTCATTCGGTAGTATATATTTATTTCTGCAAATTTGGCGGTAGTGGTCAAATACCTATAGCAGTAGAAATGAAACAGAACCTGCCTTTCTTAGTCCAATTTTTGACTCCCTTATCAACAAGTTCAATAGGTGGTAAGATTGGTTGGTAATTCATCATTTGCAAAATTAAAATTTTACGTGCTGTCGGGTGTTCCCACCGGACACTCAATGCAATGAAACTCTTTTTTTTCCGGATTTGCCTATGGTCACAGGAAATGTCTTCTGAGAGTGACGTTTCCGAATAAATCATTTTTTTTTAGAATTCCAGTGAAAAAATTCAAACGCTTATCGCAAGAGCGTAACAGTTCCCGACCGGTTGAGCCTCTCTTTGTTGATCAACTCAATGGTTACCTGGTAGAGATAAACGCCATCTGATACGGGCAAACCCCTATAGGTTCCGTCCCAGGGGATGCCACTCTCTTGTGATTCAAAAATCCGTTCGCCCCAACGATTGTAAATAGTAATCTGGTAGCTTTTGATATATGGGCTGACAGGAGAAAACCCGTCATTCAGACCGTTATTGTCAGGGGTGAAAGCATTTGGCAGCCAAAGTAAATCACTCTCCACAACACAAAGTGGTATAAAGAAAGCCTGAGTATCGCGGCAACCATTAGTTTGCTCAGCTATGATAAATATATTCCCTTTTTTAGCAGTGTTAAATGGATTGCTGATCTTTTGTTCTCCAAAATAGAAGGTATATACGGTTGGTTGCATGCGTATGGTTGCAAATTCACGGCAAGTGTCTGAAAGCAATGAGACCGTAAATTCAACTTCGGGATATACGGTATAAGAGGCGTTATAGGTGCAATTGTTGCTGTCGGTTGCAACGACCGAAATCATTCCGGTTTGAGAGGTTATAAAGTTATTATCACCCGTATTAGTACCATTCCATGTGTAGGTTAAATGATCAGGCAATGCGGTTAAACTTGCAGGCAATTTACAAGAATCCCCAATTCTCTTAACATTGATGTCGGACCCAGGCCCCTTTATCTTCAACCAAATACTGTCTGTTGTGGTATATTCTATTTCAGAAAAGTAACGTTTTGAGAATATAAGACTGTCTTGGGTAACTACTAGTTCAAGTGTATCACCATTGCCAAGGAGAATTCCGTTGGAATCAAACCAACCGGTAATGCCACGGCTGAAATTTTCAGTTTTTAATGTTGCCTTTTGCCCCCGACAAAATTGGCTGTCTGCCAATATGCGATGGGTTACATCCCACATGTTGATACTGTCAATATAAATTGGTCCCATAAAATATTGGAGTGTATCAGGGGTGGGGTTAAAATTAATTTCTTCTGTTTTCCAAAAGTTACCCAACGTAAGGTAGGAATAGGCACTGTCTGCATTAAATGTACCTTCAAGTTTACGCCACAAGGTATCGTAAGAAGTTGTAAAACGCAATTTTCGTTGGTTGGGCACCGTTGGCAATAAATCCTGCTTGACCCACGTTCCTATGAACAAATTGTCAATACGATTGAAATAAGTACTAAAAGCTACCCCATATCCATCGTGTTTAGTCAGTGGAGGAACTAAATTATTGAACTCATAATGTCCAACTTTCCTCCCCTGTGAAAGCCAATAAGCGTAATAACTGAAATAAGTATAAAACATATAAAAGTAATAATCATGTTTCTCAATCAATGGAACACTTAATTTCTGAGTCAAATACCCTGATGTCCACATTCTGAAAGAATCATAATTAAGAATCCCAACAGCAACAAAGTCTTTGTCAAATTTTTTGGGTGCGTAATTCAAAGAATGACATCCTCGCCCGCAACAATTTGACCTGTTCCATGTATCGCCCAAAACAGTACTGTAATTTAACAGTGCATTATTTCTCAATCCACCTGCATAGTATTTCCATGAATTGATATCACAGAGGTCTTCGCATCTAAATTGTTTGGCGGTTGTTGCGTTCAACCATCCACTTTCAACAGGCATAGCGATATTATAATTATACCCACTGACTTTTGGACAAATACCAAGTTCAAAACTGCCGTTGTAGATCAAATTTTGAGCCTGTGTTTTTAATCCAAAAGAACACAAATGAATAACCCAAAAAAGCCCATATAGGCATAACTTACTAATCCGGTTTCTCATTCACATCTCAAAGATAATTAAAAAACTTCGCGGTTTTTGAAATTGACCGCGAAGTTTGCGAAGTTAAAATTTAAAACCGAATTTTTCTAATATCAGTTGAATTGGAAGATTTAACTACCAGCACATAAACACCTTTAGCAAAACCACTGAAGCGTTTCATACCGGCTATCTGTCCTTTTTCTATGAGTTTTCCGGCCATGTCGTAAAGCACATAATCTGCAACAACCTCTTTCTCCATTAATGCTACTTCAACAATTGCAGCCTCGGCTGTCAGTTGCAAAGTCCTAACCGTTATCAGGTCAGTGGTTTCCCAATATCTAATGTCATCATTGTCGCTGTTGGGACCGGGGGCATTGCCATCTTCTACAAAGCCGGGGGCAGCAGTGCCGCCATCGGGCTTGTCGTTGCCTTTGTTGCCATCGGGACCTGTCTTGTCCAGTCTCACTTCCGGACCTCTGCGGGGAGATTCTACCGGCCACACGATACCACCTTGACTCCCTCCACCATCGTTGGGGAAGGTGTAGTCGCAATTATCATCGTGTACCACCGGCTTTCTTGGGTCGTCTTTGTCTTCTAATTCATCATAGCCCGGCAAAGAGTTTGGTCGGTATTCCAATACTTTCCATGTTTTTGAACCTTCAATAAAGTTGAGTTCTATAAACCCGGAGCCAGCTATTAATGAAATGTCGTTCACACCGACCTTATAGTTTGTTCCGGATACAGGACTATACGTTTGCAAGTCTCTTGTCTGAAACATTTTTTCCAACATGATGTCAAAATCAGCTTTCCATGACATCATGCATTTGTAGGTTTTGGGGCAGGCGAGGGAATAATCGGTATAATAAAGAGCGGGTCTCCCCGAGCTATTGTAATTATTGTGATAATATACCGTTGGAAATCCCGATTTACTTAGGGACCGTGGCCAGGAAGAATTAGTCACGGTGAAATTATCTTTTATATTCGACAGGTTCTCAAATACCTTGTCGCAATCGCAAATCTCAATATCCGGACAGGTGTAATCGGGGTTACATACAGAGTATGGCCAGTTGTTACAAGGCAAACTTGCCAGAGGAGACGCCCAGTTATTAGCCAATGGCAGGCTTATGTAGCTGGTTGAATAGCCGCCGCCGCCACCTGCTCCGCCGTTTCCACCCCTGAGACTCACATGCGAACTCAGTGCAGAAGTGGTTTTTTTCATCAGCCAGATAGTGCCGCAATTGCCGCCATCTCCGCCTTCGCCGCCACCGCCGCCGATGCCACTTTCGCCATAGCCGCCTATGCTGCCCGGAGGAACAATTTTATTAAGATCACAATTTCCGTCTGCTCCCTGTCCACCTGCTCCGCCTTCGCCCCCTACACCGCCATTGGTTCCGTAGCGGCCGTTTTCTCCATCAGCAAAAATCATTTTTGTGTTAGGGCCAATTGTAGAAGCTTTACTGAAATTGTATATTTTCAACAAAACCACACCACCACCTCTTGCGGCATCGCCCGCAATGCCGCCTGCTTCACCATTGTAGCCAGAGCTTCCGGGTTGGCCACCAAGTGGAAAACGAACATTTCCTCCACCGGTGCCTCCGTATCCACCACCGCCTGCCCCGGTGCCGCCACTTTCACCGGGGTCACCGGCGTTCCCCATTCGCATAATGGTCCAGGCGGAACTGTTGGCAGGAGTAGTGCCAGGGTCATAATGTTCAATGGTACCGATCGTAGGTGATGGAGCATTGACAAGATTATTGGCCACGCCGCCGTTTTGTGCGTTGTTGGTAGGAAATTGTCCAGTTATATCAAAATCAATATTGGCATTTGCATTTGGATTATTGGAGCACAAATAACCATTAAGGAGTGGGTTCATAGATCTATCGGGTGCCAAACTGCCACCAGGTATTGGCAAAAGTGCATAAGGGTAAGGACCATAAGACCATCCACCTGGTCCTGATATCCAGTTTCTTGCCGCAAGTTTTCCACTTCCACCCTGTCCGAGGGTGTAAGTACCTCCCACGTGGTATCCCTTGGCAGAAGCATTAATAATTCCACCATTAAAATTAAGCATACTTCCGACAACAAGGGCCAAAACACCTCCGGTGCCTGTGGCATGATCGTAAGGATGGCAAGTTATCTCTCCCTTAGGATCGAGATTGACCTCACGCCAAACGGGTACACGAATCAGTTGTACACGGGAGTCGTTGTCAAAAGTTAAAGCAGGCCAGCCGTTGCCCGTACTTGTAGGTACTTCTACGAGTAGTTTACCCGTGCCACAAGTCCAGGTAACAACCTCTACCCGACAGTTTTTGCCTACGTTGGTGCCGTTTTTGTCAGCCATTTGAATAAGAAGACACCATTTGCCAACCGGGAGATCAATAACACCGGTATTACACAATGAGGACCCTGAAACTGTTAACTCGTATCGATCGGGGCTTGAAGTCTTTTGAACTGCCGCAGTAACCCGAACACGGTTCTTATCGGCGTACCATGGTGAGTTTGTTGCGTCAACAGTTTCTGTTGTGCCATCTTCATGTAATTGAGGTGGGCCTGAGTTATTGGGCCAACCGGAAAATTGCTGAGCATTTGCTAAAAAGCAGAGTAGAAAAGCAGGCATCAAAAAGATACCTTTTAGAAACCGGGCGTACCTTGTACGATGGTTTTGAGAATAGGTAGGTAATTTCATAATTTTAAGATTTAAGATTAAGTAAGAGATATGTAAACTGAACTCAAGCCCAATGAATTGAGACCCTTCAAACCTATATACAAAAAATCTAATAACTCTCAGTATTTATACGGAAAAAATCATGTATTAATACGGAGACCAGTCTCCGTATTAACCGCCGATTTGATTTGTTAAAATTGAAAATTTGCTGTGAACGGAATACCTGAAGCTAAGTATTAGGTTGCTTATAAAAACAGTAGATCTGTCTTAGTTCTGACTTTTATTTGGTCAATGAGCCCTGCTGATAACAGGAATAGAAACTTTCAGAAACCCTCTTTCAATTGCAAGATGTACCAAATGAGCGGTATTCTTAGCTTCAAATTTTTGCAGCAGATTCTTTCGATGGGTCTCAACTGTTCTTTTACCGATATTTAGAAGTGATGCAATCTCTTTTGCAGAATTTCCATTAAAAAGTGCTTGCAGTGTTTTTTGTTCATTTTCCGTGAGGGAGATAGAGTTTAGTCCGTACTCTTTTATCATTTGTGCCATTTGAGAAGCGATCTCTGGGCTAAAATACGCTCCTTCTTCACAAAGCTTCTTCACCGCTTTATAAATGTCGAAGTCCTTTTCGCTTTTCAGCATATATCCATGAACCCCGCTTTCTATGCAAGGCATTACGATTTCCGGATTGTGGTACATAGATAGCATCAGAATCTTGATAATTGGGTATCTGGCCATTACCTGTACAGCCGTTTCCAATCCATTCATTGCTTTTGAGTCATGCTCGTTAGTAAGACTGAAATCAGTGATGATAATATCGGGTTGCCGGCCCACCAATTGTGAAAGCAACTGCTTTCCGGAAGAAGCAGTATCAAGGATCCGAATGTCTTCGTGATGTGATAAAATAGAACGCAATCCTTCAGTAACAACCTTGTGGTCGTCAAGCAAATTGACTGAAATTCTTTTATTCTTCATGTAGATTCAAATGTTTCATAAGTTATGCCAAAAACCAACCGAGGTTTTCAAGGCTTCAAACCTAAATACAAAAACTTGAACATAATATCCGTAAAAAGACGGATATTGTGTACGTGTTTACACGGATATTTAAGCCAAAGAAACCGATATATGACAACTAAATTATTTCAGTTTTAGAAACAATAGCTGACAGCACGTCTGTAGAGATTCATAATAAAAAAACCCGCCGAAGCGGGTTCTCACAGATTTGAAAAAAGTGTATTAAAAATTCCCCTAAGGGCTTAGGGTCAAAAGGCATTGATGACAATTCCGGCTGCCACGGTGTTCAAGGCCGGGCCGCGGTTGTCTTTAAAAACGGGAGAGGGGTAGTATTTGGCATAGAGGTTAAAATCGCCATAACCAAAACTGACCGCATACCCGTATCGGAAATCACTCAGGTTAAAGTCGTCTCTAATCTTTCTTTTCTCGGTTCCGTTGGCTTCCCATTTTTGCTTTTGGTGGCTGCCGATGAGATAACCCGCCACAACACCTGCCGAAAAGTTGAAGGATTCATCTGAATGATTTGGATTGCTTTTATAGTTAAGCATCAAAGGGGCGGTGAGGTATTGGGTTACCAGTTTGTTTTTCTTGTAATTTATCTCGGTATTCTCTTTAATTTCAAGTGGTCTGCTGTCAGCGTTCAGATCTATATCGTCAATGAAACGGTAATTGTTAAACTCTATGCCAACGCCATATACCAATCGAAGTTTACCTTTAACCAGATTCAATCCCTGCTGCACTATCCCAAGATTGAAGTTTATAGATCGGGCCTTGTCGGCTTCCATGGCCTTATAAGGAGAGGATGGTTCAAGGCTGCCATCGTGCAGGTAGTTGTTCAATCCCAATTCCATGATCATACCTTTGGTCTCTACCAGTTTTGGTTTTTTTGGGCCTTTCCGGCCATGCTTCCATGCATCGTTTTGATGAATGACAATCTCCTTTTCAATGTTTTCTGTCAGGGTGTCAATCTTGTTGCCATGTTTTCTAATGATGATCCGCTTCATTTCCAACTCGTCTGACATCGAATCGACTTCCCTCACTTCTTCCGGATCGTCGGTTATGACAATTTTGAGGTGTTTTTTCTCAATTTTTTTTGTCTCTTTGATGCTGTCCTGTTGAGCCATGGCACCTTGAACGGCTAAGATCAAACCGGTTAAAACAGTTGTATATTTCATAGTTATTTTGTTTTGAGCTTTTATTCCTTTGTTTTCAGTTGGACAACGGCTGCTGCATGGTAGCTGCTCGTGTTTAGGGTGAACATAAGCACGAGTTTATTATCCCCTCTTCCTGCTGCAAGTTTTAACTTGGGATTTCTGTAGGGTTCTATCCATTTGGCGATGTCTGCGATAAGCAGGTTTCTAAGGCTTTTGTCGGGTTCAGGCTTACCAGGTATGATGGCCAGATGATTTTGAATATTGCCCGAATCCGATGGCATTGGGATCAACGTTAATATAGGCTTATTAATTGCCATTTGCTGAAAGTGAGGTTCCGAAACGGTAAGGCCAATAATGGGTTCTGGTACTTTGCGGAAAACAGGAGACTCCTGAACAGGATTTTTGGTTATTGTTTCCGGTTCATAGATTGGTGTAACATGTTCTTTTGCCTTTTGAACAACTGGAACAGATTCAGTTTTTTGGGATTCAGATTTTGAAGGATTTGGTTGAACCGCTTGGTTGGATTCAACGGTTTTCTGATTTGGCCTGATTGGTTTGACCGTTGCTAAATCCGGCAATATATTTTTTGACTGATCCTGTGTTCCGAGCCAAATGAAAAATATCAGGCAAGCGGCCACTGACACAGCGATCCAACGCCAATACATAGTGCCTGTGTTGGCTGTACTGATCGGCTTCAAAAGCAAATATTTTTTTTCAAAAACAACATCGTTCTCAGGAATCAGCACCGTCTTTTGTATCAATTTCCACTCACGTTCCCAAACCGGATTGTCTGCAATTTCTTCTCTTACTATTCTTTCAGTCTCGGCATCAAGATTTCCTTCCAGAAGATCAAAAAGCATAAGTTCCATATTCTCGTCATCTATCCTCATATCACCTGTTCCATTTTGCCAAAATATTCTTTCAGTGTTTGCCTCGCTCTGAAGATATTGATCTTCACTTGTGCTTCGCTCATCCCAGTTATTTCACCTATTGTTTTATAATCGTATCCCTCATAATCGCGAAGTATTATCACGGTTTTTTGATTTTCAGGGAGACGGTTCACTGCCATTTTGATAACCTCTGTGGCTCCAGAGTAATGCTCCTGATGAAAGTGGCGATTTTCATTCACCGCATTCATAGACACCACTCTTTTATTTTTTCTGAATTCGTCAATCATATTGTTATAGGCCACTTTATACATGAATGATTTGGCTGTTGCCATTATCACATCGTCTTTTCGAACCCAAAGTTTTTCAAAGGTGTTCTGAACAATATTTTCCGCTTCCATACGGTCTTTCATGTTTTTTAACAGAAACCTGTACAAGGAATCGGAATAGTCTTCCACACATTGGTTGTACTCCTTGTCGGTCATTCTGCTGTTGTCATTATTACGGGTCGTTCTTCTAAAAGTTACACCAAACATAATTTTTTTGTTTGATGTTTAGAATCTGTTGATCATATAGCGTTGGCAGTTTATTATGTTTGCCCCATGGCTGATCTTGAACATTGGTATGAAGAATGGTTCGATTCGCCTTATTACCATTGTCTTTATCAACACAGAGATGAAGACGAAGCCGTTGCTTTCCTCGATAAATTGCTGCCTCATTTAAAACCTTCAAAGGGAAGCACTTTTCTGGATATGGCTTGTGGAAGGGGAAGGCATGCATCATATATTGGTCAATTGGGGTATCGGGTACACGGCATTGATCTTAGCCCAAACAACATTGAATTTGCGAGAAATTGCGGAATGGAGAATGCCACTTTTGGCGTATTGGATATGAGGGGCATCAACCAACTCGATCGGTTTGATTATATTCTGAACTTGCATACCAGTTTTGGTTACTTCGAAAAGGACAGCCAGAATGTTGCCGTGTTAAATGCAGTTAAAGCTTGCCTTAAAAAAGGAGGAACATTTGTTTTGGACTATCTCAACCCAAATTGGGTCATCAACCATCTTATCCCTGTTGAAACAAAAACTGTAAATGGCATGGTCTTTCAGATAAAACGGGAGTGCCATAGCGATTATGTTGTAAAAGTGGTTGAAGTAATGGATAACGGAAAATGTCACCGGTTCAGAGAATACGTTAAACTTTATAGTCTGGACGTGCTGAAAACCATGATAGAGCAGGCAAGGCTAATGGTCGTTGAGGTTTTTGGCGACTATGAATTGAAGCCATATAATCCGGAATATTCTCAAAGAATCATATTAATTGCTAAACTGAAGAATGATGATTGATTGGCTTCTGCACACAGACGAAGTATTGTTTCGCTGGATCAACATCGGTTTGGCAAATCCGGTCTTCGATTTTATTCTTCCTTATTTCAGAAACAAATATTTTTGGATTCCGTTTTATGTCATTTTGATATTTGTTGCATTCATAAAAGACCGCAAAGTCTGGATTCTCCTGATTTTAGCTGCTTTGGTCATATTATTAACAGATACGCTCAGTGCACAAGTGGTCAAACCTCTCTTTGGCCGTTTGAGGCCTTGTAACGAACCCGGCTTTAAAGATTCGGTAAGGCTATTGGTCGACTGCGGATCAGGGTTCAGCTTTATATCATCTCACGCTTCCAATCATTTCGGACTGGCCATTTTGTTTATTCAGTATTTCAGAAAGTGGTTTCCCTTTAAATGGTTGACCTTTGGATTTGTAATCTGGGCTTTCACGATTGCATTTTCTCAGATTTATGTTGGCGTGCATTATCCCTTTGACGTAATTTGCGGAGCTTTATTGGGTATGGGTTTGGCGTATCTGGTTTGGCTATCATATTCCATTATTATCGCTGCATTCTTTAAAAGTTCGTGAGTTTTTGGACCCTGTTTATACTTTTTGTCTTTCCGCTTTGCGGTGGCATACTGGCTGCATTTAACAAAGAGGAGAAATCTCTTCAATTGAAATTGTTCCTAGCCTTTAGCGGAGCTTTTCTTATCTCTGTTTGCACACTTAATATTTTACCGGAGATTTACAGCAAAACCGACATGTCTGTCGGGTATTTTGTTTTGATTGGTTTTTTTCTGCAAATTGTGATTGATCAATTTTCAAATGGTATTGAGCACGGGCATCTTCATTTTCATACTGTTCGAAAAGTCCCGAACAGTGTTTTTATAGCCTTGAGCTTTCACGCCTTTATGGAGGGTATGGGGGTAGGAAGTAATATCTTTGAAAAGCAGGTGCAAAACAATTTGGTTTACGGAATAGCCATGCATGAGATTCCCGCAGCCTTTGCCTTGGTCACGGTGTTGAAACATTCAACCACGGACAGCAAATTTATTTATTTTTTGTTGGTTGCATACGCCCTGATGGTTCCTTCCGGGGCTATTCTTAGTAGTGTATTACAAAGTTCGAATAGCTTAAACAGCGACTTTTTCTTTAAACTAATGGCAGTGGTAGCCGGCGTATTTCTTCACATCTCGACCACCATTCTATTTGAAAATTCCGACAATCACTGGTTTACCAGATATAAGTTGATTGCCATTGTTTGCGGCGTTGGGCTGGCTTTGCTGGCTGCCAATTTTCATGTAAATTAGTCCACCCTGATCCTAATTTCATAAAACAGGGTTTAATTGCATCTGAGACATTTGATTTTGCAGCATTCTTCATTTAAAAGTTCCGGGAAAAAGTCGAGGTATGGGCGAAAACATTGTACCCAATGATTCAAAATATAATCTTATTTGCTTGTCGGCCTGAACTATTCCCCGTGTGTTTACCCGTTTCATATTCATAAAATTGAGCAGGATACCCAATACCGGTTTTACTGTCCGGCTGGGTATCCGCATGATCTTCCGGGCATAGGCTGTCTGCATTTTTTGGTGCATGCGGTCGTAGTAGGGCTTGTGTATGCTCTCTTCTATTTTTTTGTAGTCTGACCGGCCGATGCACCCGCTCCTAAGGGGGCAGGTTTTGCTCTTGGCATTGGTGGAGCGGTAAACCCGTTTGTCATATCCTTTGCTGTCGGTTACTATTTTTCGGAATGGAAGGATGGCCCGGTTGCCCCGCTGGCATTCGTATTGGTCCTGTTCTTTGTTATAGGTGAATCCTTCGCGGACGGGTTTGTATTGTACGAAGTTGGGTATCCATGCGTCTATGTTTTGTGATTCGGCGTAGCTGAGCGATTCTCCGCTGCTGTAGGTTTCGGCATCCGCTATTGCTTCTGCTTCGACTTCGCTCAGCACAAGTTTCTCTTCCAAAGAGTCAAGGCTGGCGTTGGCTTTTATAAAGGCACTGTCTATGGCCTGCCGCTTACCCCTTACCATCCCTTTGTTGATACACAGCTTAAGTACCCGACGAAACATTTCAAGAAATTATTCTTCGCCATACAACTGACGGGTTCTGGAAAGGGTGCTGTGTCAGGGCAGTTCTTCGTTCAGGTCGTAACCAATGAAATACAGCACATCCAGCCGCAGGGAAGCATGGCTGATGATTTTTCGGTCGCTGCCCGGATTTTCTAAATAGCCCACCAGCATCAGTTTAAAAATACTACGGGGTCTATGCTTGCAAGACCCTCTGTGCCGTAATACCGGCTTGTCGTTTGATACAGAAAGTTCAGGTCCAATGCCTCTTTCAGCCGCCTGCATAAATTCTCTTGCGGAACCCGTTCGCTCATCCGGAATTGGACAAACAGTTTCTCCTGATATTGCTTCCGTCCTTGCATGTAACAAAGCTCGATATGGC
>JAGVMN010000025.1 GCA_020053795.1 Bacteroidia bacterium
CTGTTTCCTCATCGGTGTTCCGCCGCCCCTGTGTCCGAACCGCTGATTCTATTGATTAAAATGATTTTTATGAAAGCTTATCGAAGCAAAATCATGTTTATCACTCTAATCACATAAATCAGTGGTTCAGACAAGTTTTGGCTATATGGTTGAGATGCTTCCTTCGTCAGCATGACACAACTACTGGGGAACCCACGGTTGTGTCCGAACAGGATTAGAATGATGGAGTGATGATCAGGATGAAAAATCCTGTCCGTCAAATAACCTGCCTACCGCAGGCAGGTCTCGTAATTTGTGTCTGCCCTTTTTTTTGGGGTTCAGACAAGGCGGCGGGGTTTCTGCATCTTAATTTGTAATTTTGAAGAATATGACGACTATATTGTTAATTGCTGGTTGGAGATTGTTCTTTTATTCAAATGAAGGAAATGAGCCCCTTCATTCATGCTGAAAAGGGTGAAATGGAATGTAAATTTTGGATAGACGAAAAGGAGTTTGAAATTCATGAGGCATTCTCACATCGCCTGACCCCAACCGCGAAGAGAGAAATTAAGAAAATTATCTATCAGCATTTTGATTACATAGCTTTGGAGTGGAAAAGACATTTTAAATAAAATGAGTATGAAAACTGTTCATAAAATCGAGAACATTCATTTTGTCAATAACACCATGATGTTGACAGTTGACGAGAAGAGTTACAGCGTGAACTTGTCCAAAGTATCAGCTAAATTGGCCGCCGCCTCTGATAAGACCAGAAATGACTTTAGAACATCTCCTTCCGGCTATGGAATTCATTGGCCTCAAATTGATGAAGACCTTTCAATTGATGGCCTGATTAATTCTGCATCTATACCCCAGGTGGCAAAACATAAGACTCGTAAGAGGGTTTGATTGAGGGATTGCCACAAATCAACCTACAACGCGACCGTTTTTTCATCATCTGTTATAGCTATCTGCTAAGTGGTTGAGATGCTGAAACAAGTTCAGCATGACCAACCACCGGAGAATGTGGGTACCGAATCCCCCTCACCGTCGAATCCATCGACCCCCCCCCCCTCAATGTCTCCTGAAAGAGACGTTCTCTGTACCCTGTTCCGCCACCAACCGATATAGTTAGCTTAGCTATCTACTACGTGGTTGGTGATCCTGAAATAAATTCAGGATGACTGCACACAACCACCGGAGAATGGGGGTGCTCCTTCAATTAGAGTTCCGCCATTCCCCAACTCTTTCTCCCTCGTTTGGTGTTAAGCCACCATCCGATATAGCTATCTACCCACCATCGGGTGGTGTATAATCATCACTTTCAGCAAGAAATCCACTCGTTAAGAAATTTCATCATTTTGCAAAACACAGCATGGCACAACCACAGGACAAATTAACGCACTGACAATCTGGTTTAAAAAATCGGCCTATTTATTCAGAAAATTTTTCCTCAAATTCCTTGAAAGTCAAAATTACTGTCTGTTTATACTTATTGATAACAAGTAAATCTTTGTCGCCTGTAATCAAATAGTCAGCATTCCCATCCTTGGCCAATGCTAACAAAAAATCAGCTTTCGGGTCTCTGCAAATAGCAACTTTGCTTTTTATTTTTATGAAATCAATAAAGGGTTCAAACACTGCAAGCATCTCTTCCAGAGCATTTGTAGGAAAGAATTTTCACAGCTTCGGCTTTTCAATGGTCCTTGCGATTTCATCTATCAACTCTCTACTGAATAAAAGCCTGACGTTTTTCGAGTACAGCAATGAGTCAAGATGTTTCAGTTTTTTTGAAATGATAAAACTCAACCAAAGATTTGTGTCAATGATGAGCTTTATCGGTTTACTTTTTGGCATATCGTTCTGTTCTTACATCTTCGACCATCGCAGATATATCGTCCAAATCAGGTGCAGAAACAGCATTTTTTCTCATCTTTCTCAAATAAACTTTTAACCTTGAAACAGGCTCCTCGCTTACCTTAATCAGTTTCAAATCTTGCATTCCTTTGATAAGTTGCATCGCCTTTGGATCGAGAATTTCTATTTTTAACGCTTCCATGTCACAAATTTACCTTATTGCTTGAAGTAAACCAAGACCTCATCATAATGGCGAGTTTGCAACTCGCCACTCCCTCATCGAATCTCCCTCGTCTCCTGAAAGGAACATTAAATCCCCGTTATCGTCTTCTGCAAGGGACGATGACGGAATCATTGGAAATAGTTTTCATCACATTGATGCTATGGGAATACCCTATAAATGTCCTTTCGGTGAACGATTCTGGCAAACTCAACCTTCGAATCTTCAATAAATAATCCGATCCTGTAATCACCAATTTTAATCCGGTAGGCAGATTTATAGCCGGTCAATTTTTTAATATTGTTCAAGTCCGTCAGAACTTTAGCTCTTTCAACTTTCAGAATCGAATTTTTAACAGATGCCCTGACACGGTTTGACAGGATTTTGTCTAAATCCTTATAAAAACTCTCTAAGAACTCAACCTGCATATCAGGCTTTGAGTTTTTTCATCACATCTTCTCTGCTGACCTTTTTATTTCTATCGGCATTTTTCATTAAAAAGGCCAACCCCTGATCTTCTATTTCTTCAATATCCATAGCATTTGCCGTTATCCCAAGTTTTTTCAGTAATTCAGATAAGAATTTCACTTCCGAAGAATTTTTGGGTTTAATTACAATTGCTTTCATATTGTTTTTTTTAACTGAACAAAGTTAAACATTTTTGATTATTCATCACATCAACGTCCTCTTCGAGAGACGGAGGGGTCTAAACCCTTCAACCTTTCCACTCTTCAACTTATTAACCCATCAACCCCCTTCACTTCAGCTTGGCCAAAAAGTAATCGGCCCTTAACTGGATCAACCCAATAAGAATCATGGCAAACCCCATCCATTGCAAAATAGGAGCAGCCCCGATATAGGCCGGACCATATAGTATTTTAATGATAAATTGGGGAATGATAAATTGAATGAAAGCCATTGCCGACAGTCCAGCAACAACCAGGATGGCCGCCTTATTAAAGAACTTTTTTCTCATTAGAGGATCCTTTTCACGTGATATTTCGGGAAACATCACAAGCGATATAGCCCCGGAAACAAACAGTGAAGTGCGTGCAATGGTGAGAGCTGCTGTCCAATAGCCCGTAAACTGGGCTGAGTAATAGTGTTTTACAAAGAGGGAAGGAGCATTTATTAAGCCTTGTATGAAGATGCTAACGACAAAAACCATCAGTATAAACCTGTAGATCGGTTTCATCTCAATTTTTTCGAAATCAGTGACCGCCACTTTGGTTTCTTTGATATAGGGGAACACAAACAGAAAAGCAACAAGATAGGCCAGTCCGTAAGCCAAAACAGCCCCGTTGACGCTGTATCCCAAATACAACAGAATGACTAAAAGGGCCAGTCTTGAAAAGGCCTCTAAAATAGAATTCCAGGTTAAAACTTTAAACTTCTTCATGCCTTGTAAAACGCCTCTGTTGATTGGTAATAAGACTGCAATCGCAAGGGTAATACCTACAATGATGATTGAATTAGCCGAATCTATTTTAAGAAAAGACGCTATGTTATGAGCCAGTAGTACAAACCCGCCCAAAAGGATGGAAGAAAGAATAAGAGCAATCTTCATAATTTTCTTTCTGAATAGCGAGATAATCCCAAGCTTGTCTTCAGAATGATATCTTGAGGTAAATTTGGTGACGGCTGAACCAAGAATTGATGCCGGAATGCCCACCAGAATGAACAAGGCCATCAGTGCCCCAAACTCCCCGTAGTCTTCCGGGCCCAGCATACGCCCGGCAACGAAATGAAAGACATACGCCAGCAGGTTGGAAACAACCACCCCGACCATGACGATACTGCTGTTTTTGAGAAGACTCAATTTTCCTGATGCTTAATGTTGTTTTTGAACCGGTAAAATTAGGCAAAGGAATGATTGGGGGATCACCATAATTAAGAATTCTGTCCATCATTTAACCTGCCTGCCCGGTTTTTTTTGGGGTTCAGACAATTTTCAAAATCCCTGTTATCCTTTCGTGAAAGGTCAATGACAGGATATCAGAAGGAATCTTAGCTCGATTTCAATGGGTTTTTTTGATGGCACGAATTGGCTGTATTTCTGTGCCTAAGGACGCAGAAGATAAAAACAACCGGAACCATAAATCGTATGGAGTTGGATTTAAATTCGCACCTTGAAAATTTCTGTCGTAACTCCGGTTTACAACTGCGAAGCAACCTTAAAGCAGTGTATAGAAAGTGTATTGGATCAGGCATACGCGAACTTTGAATTTTTAATTGTTGATGGTGAATCATCTGACGCCACTGTTTCCATAATAGAAGAATTTCAGGACAGAATAAGATGGATATCAGAAAAAGACCAGGGGATCTTTGATGCATTCAATAAAGGAATATCAATGGCAACAGGTGACGTGGTTTGTTTTTTAGGTGCAGATGATATGTATGTGTCTTATTCCGTTTTGGAAGCAGTATCCGTGGCATTTGAAAGTAATCCTGAAAGTGAAATCGTCTATGGGGACATTATTTATGTGAGCCGAAACGATACAACCAAAATTGAACGCTTTTGGAAATCCCGATCCTTTGAACCAGGATTATACAGGAAAGGGTGGACGCCACCCAATACGGCTTTTTTTGTCAAAAGAGAAGTGTTCAAAAAATATGGGATGTTTGATTTACAATATAGGTTGGCCGCCGATTTCGACCTGCATTACCGACTTTTGGAAAAGTTTCGGCTGAAATCACTTTACTTGCCCGGAACAATGGTGAAGATGAGAAGTGGGGGAGTCAGCAATTCAAGTTTACGAAATATGTTTAATAGCCTGAAAGAATGTTACTATATATTGAAATCTCACCGGGTAAAATACCCTTTGATTTGTATATTGAGTACGCTAATTTTTCGTGTAAATCAGCTTTTTGCAACATCGGATTCCTTTATCTCCCCCTCAACCTCTCCTGAAAGGGACGTTTGAGGGAAATGGTAAGCAAACCTGTCAACCATCAACGTCCTCTTCGAGAGACGTTGATGGCGTATAATCTATTCAAACTTGTATGGAATGACATCAGAGTCGAAAGGCACACGCCAGTGGTCGGGATCGGCATAAGAATAGGCCTTGTCAACGAGGTTGATCAGCGAACTTTGTTGATGGTGGATACTTTGGATGGCATGGCAGACCTTTGGCGGAACGACCACCAGCATTGGCCGGGCCGGTCCGATGTTGAATTCGTTAATCAAACCGTAAGTTGGGGAGTCTTCTCTCGAATCGTACAGCACAATTTTTACTGCTCCGGTGTTGACAAAAAGACGATCGGTGGTGAATTCATGAAGGTGCCAATCGGAAAATTCTCCCGGGTTCAATGTCACCTGAAAAACCTGATCTACGGGCAGGTCATCTAAGGCCCATGACTTTCGCCATACCTCGGTCAAAACACCGCTGTTTTTGATGATGTTTTTTATCTCTTTCGTTACAACCCCGTCTATGAGTTTCTGATTTACCAAATCCCAGTCGGAGGTAATACTGATAGCATCTTTTTTCAGTCCTTTTATTTTCCAACCCATTTTATATTTTTGTTAGCCCACGAATTTGTCTCAATTCCTGCACATAACCGCCTTTTTTCCTGTTTTTGAAAATGAACAGCACAGCACCCGGCCGAAAACCCAATTTTGTGATAACGGATATAATGATGTTCCTGATAATTGCTTTCAAATGATAGAATATCCGGCGGTCGCGGCTCTTCAACAGCATCATTTGTTCGAAATAAATTTCCTTCAATAGCCGCTCCGGATTGCTTTTTATTTTGTGATAATATGCTTCATTGTCGAGATAGTCGCGGTCTTTATAGGAGTTTTTTCTGGCACCGGATTGAACGGCTATGACGGTGACTTCATTCACCACTGCTATCTTGCCGACCTTAGAGGCCCTGCCCAGCCAGTCCTGCGAAGGGATATCATAAATCTCTTTGAACGATTTCCACGGACCGACTCTGAGAAATAATTCTTTTCTGAAAAGCCAGGTGGAAGCGGGAGAGCCATAGACCAGGTCATGGGCAGCGTTCACTCTCAAGGGCATTAGTCTTAAATCTTTCTCGGCATGAACCGGGTAAAACAGCGAATAAACCAGATCAGCCTGAGTGGTGTTGATCCTGTCATGAAGCAGTCCAAGGTGATGTGGCAGCCAAAGGTCATCGTGGTTGAGAAGGGCCATACAATTCCCTTTGGCCATAGACATCCCGTAATTGTTGGGGCCTGATTGTTCACCAATGTTCTTTTCGAGGTTGACAAAGGTGATTCGCGGGTGTCTAAAACTTTCAACCACAGTTTCGGTGTCATCCGTGCAACAATCTCCGATGATCAGCAATTCCCAGTTTTCATAAGTCTGGTCAATCACGCTTTGAATGGTGTATTTCAGAACATTGCTCCTGTTATAGGTTGCGGTTATTATTGAAATAAGGTCTTTATCGGTCGTTGTCATGATTCGAGTCAAAGATACAAAAATGCGAAGTTCAGTGACGTCTTCAGAAAAAGACGCTGATAGGCTTGAATTTATAAATGGCTAAGCCTTTGTTCCCGTGGTGGGTGTTTTTTTTTCACCAACCACTTCTCTGTACCCGTTCCGCCGCCAACTATAAGCTCAACTTTTTGTTTTCCTCAGTTCGAGCAACTCTTTGGTGTTATAGACCCGTTTGTATTTTTTTCTTTTAAACCCGTCATACAGTTCTTTGTCACCAGTCCACAAATAACCTTTCAGATGTTTGGACAATGCGATAAAATCTGAATCATAGATGTCAATATCTTCTATTGCTTACAATGTCAACCAAGTCTCTTCGGGGATCAGATCTTCATTAATAAAATTCATTCTGGAAAATATTTTGAATCGCGACTCCTGCAATTCAACATCCGAAAGTTTGGAAAAATGTTTTGATTTTCCCCAATGCCGGTCAATTTCCTGCTGCATATAGCTGCAACTGTAGAATTCAAATACCCGCTCAGAGTTGAAAAGTAAATCCCCAATGGTTCCGCTTGTATTTAGCAATCCGCTGAAAATAATATTTATATCAACTATTATCTTCACCTGATTTTATGAATCGGTTGCGGTTTTTTGTCCACCAACTCATCTTAACTTCTTTGGCAAACTTATCTACATCAGATTGTTTTGCTTTGGACTTTGAAGTAATCTCCTTATAGATCAAATAATCTACAAGGCGTTGCAGCCCTTCAGTATAAACATAAGAAGGAAGCCTTATTATAACTTTATCTTGGGTTCTTTCTATGTGCATTTGTATTTGATTATTTATAGGCTCTAACCCGTTTAGTGGATTGAAATTCAAGCTGCGAGGGCATGTTTGATAAGGTTAATTGGTTTTCCATTTTCTTTATTAATCATTTGAAGAGCAGTCA